>CAVCCE010000067.1:0-7389 GCA_963600555.1 Duodenibacillus sp. | reverse complement strand
AAGTGACTATGATGTTTTGATTCTACCTGGAGGAAAAGTTGGAACAAAGAATCTAGAAGCTTGTGAATCACTAAAGAAGTCAATAAAAGAACATTTTGAAAGTGGAAAGTTGACATGTGCAATATGTGCTGCCCCTTCTATCTTTGGCCACTTAGGAATGTTAGAAGGTAAAAAGTATACTTGTTTCCCAGACTTTGATGATGAATATGGTGGAACATATCAACAAGAACTAGCGGTTACGGATGGAAACCTGATCACTGCCCGTGGTATGGGTGCTACGTTGGAATTCGCTAGAGAAATCTTAAAACAATTGATTGATGAAGATGGAATGAAGAAGGTTCAACACGGAATTCAATACGAACATACATTCCGTAACGAATAAATAGGAAAGAGTAAATATTGGGGAGAAAATAATATGGAAAACATGTTTTCAAATGACTCAAGACAGTTTAAATTTGATGTTCTTGTAGCACTTTGTAAAGCTGCTAGTAAAGGAGAAGTGAATGAAGATGAAATCCAAGCATATGCTCATAACTTGGTTTCAATGTCATCTCCTAGACTTAGATGTTGTGTCTATAAAGAAAGAGAAATCCTAAGACAAAGAGTTCGTTTAGCGATGGGTAAAGATGCTTCTGAAACACAGGATCATAAGCCAACACAGATCGTTCAAGTTATTGATGCGGCATGTGATGGATGTACGATCAAGAAAATCAGAGTAACAGATAACTGTCGTAAGTGTATGGCAAAGAGTTGTATGGCTGCATGCCGTTTTGGTGCTATGCATATGGGTACATATCATTCTGAAATTGATTATAACTTGTGTAAGGAATGTGGTGCTTGTGCGAGAGCCTGCCCATACAACGCTATCGTTGTAACAGAAAGACCATGTTATGCACATTGCCCAGTTCAAGCAATTGGATGGGATGAAAATAATCTTTGTAAGATTGATGAGAACAAGTGTATCAATTGTGGCCAATGTGAAAATGCATGTCCATTTGGTGCGATTGAAGATAAGAGCTTAGTAGTTCCTGTATTGAAAGATATTCGTGAAGGTAAGAAGGTATACGCTATCGTTGCACCTTCTATTCAAGGACAGTTTGAGAATACGAATCTTGCTCAGATCATGAAGGCTGTGGAATTGCTTGGTTTTACAGAATGTATTGAAGTAGCTGCAGCTGCAGATCTAGTAGCACAAACAGAATACAAGGAACTAAAAGAACATAAAGAAGCTGGTGTTCCATTAACGACTTCATGTTGTCCAGCATTTGTTAACATGTTGAAGATCCATTTCCCAACGATCTATGAAAATAACAAGAGTTCTACATTGTCACCAATGATGGCTTTAGCTAAGAAGTTAAAGAGTGATGATCCAAATTGCGTTGTAGCGTTCATTGGACCATGTATCGCTAAGAAGAGTGAAATCTCTATTTCAGATCTTTGTGACTATGCTTTGACATATGAAGAATTAGCTGCGATGTTTATCAGCAAGGGTATTTCTCCAGCTGATGTAGAGGTAGGACCACTTGAGAAGTATGCTTCTAACTATGGCCGTAACTTCGCTCATTCTGGTGGCGTAGCTGCTGCGGTAGTACAAGCTGCTAAAGAAGCTGGTGATACAGAAACTTACAATGCCGTTATCGCAAATGGTGGATTTGAATGTAAGAAACAACTTCTACTTATGAAAGTTGGTAAGTTCCAGGGTGATATCTTAGAAGGTATGAACTGTGAAGGTGGATGTATTGCGGGACCTGCTTGTGTAACTGACGCTATGACTGTAAAGGGTAGAATGGCTAAGGAAAACATGCAGACGGATAAGAAAACAATTGAAGATTCTGTAAAATTATTCGAATTAAAAGACTTTGATATTGAAATAAAAAAGGATGCAGAATAAACTGATAACCGTGGACATATGTTCACGGTTATTATTGTTATGGAAAAGAAATTTAACTTAAATGAATTGAAATGGGTACATGAACCTAAACGAGCAGTAGTAAATGAGAATCAATTGATTCTTGAAACAGAACCACATACTTCTTTGAACATGTTGGGTGGAAGTGCTGAAGCGGTTGAATTAGAAATGATTCCAAACGGAAACTTTCATTTTTCAATTCGTTGTGACTTTCGATATAAGAAACCACTCGACCAATGTGGAATCGTTCTATATGATGGAAATGGTAGAAAGTTGATTTGTGGATGTGAAAAAAGAGATGGAGAAGTCTCTAAGATCGTTGTGCGTGTAAATCATTTAGATGGTACAGATCGTTCTGAAAGAGAAATTGGTTCTACGATACAATGGTTGTATTATCGTGTTTGGGTGAGAGGTGGTATTGTACGTGTACAATATAGCTTCAATGGAAAGAGATATTCTGATTTGAGAGAATTTGTTGTAAATCAGGATGTCATTAAAATTGGTGTATATGCTTGTTCACCTAATGATTCCTATTTTGATTGTATATTTTCTGAAGCAGTATTAGATGAGGATGGTAAATAAAATGAGTGCAGTAGAAAGATTGATTCGTTATTGTAAAGTGGATACACAAAGTGATCCTAATAATGAATGTGTTACACCTAGTAGTGAAAAAGAGTTTGATCTTGCGAAGATCTTGGAAAAAGAATTAAAAGAATTAGGTGTAGAGAATGTTACATTAGATGAACATTGTTATGTGTATGGTTGGGTTCCATCAAATGTGGATGAAGAAACAAAAACAGTTGGCTTTATTGCACATATGGACACGGCTCCAGATTATTCTGGTACAAATGTAAAACCAAGGATCATTGAAAACTATGACGGAAAAGATATCGTGTTAAGCGATTCTATGGTCACAAAGGTAGAAGATTTTCCTGAATTGAAAGAATATAAGGGAAAGACATTATTGGTTACAGATGGTTCTACATTACTTGGTGCAGATGATAAAGCTGGTGTAACTAGCATCATGGAAGCACTTGTTTATTTAAAAGATCATCCTGAAGTAAAACATGGAAAGATCTGTATTGGTTTTACGCCTGATGAAGAAATTGGAAATGGTCCAAAGTATTTCGATATTGAAAAATTTGGTGCAGATTTTGCGTATACGATGGATGGTGGAACTGTTAGAGAAATCAGTGATGAGACATTCAATGCAGCAAGTGCTATCGTTACATTTAAAGGATTCTCTATTCATCCAGGAAGCGCAAAAGATAAGATGATCAATGCGGCTAGTATTGCGTGTGAATATCAGGAATTACTACCAGAACATATGAGACCTGAACATACAGAAGGAAGAGATGGATTTATTCATCTAACAAGTATGCAGGGTGCTACAGAACATGCGGAATTGACTTATATCATTCGTGATCATGATCTAGATAAATTGAATGATAAGAAAGAATTAATGAAACACGCATGTGAATATATCAATGCGAAACATGGCGAAGGTACATGTAGTATTGAAATCAAAGATGCATATCACAATATGAAAGAAGTATTAGATGAACGTCCTGATGCTGTGAAATATGCATATCAATCATTTGAACAATTAGGTATTACACCTCTACATGAACCAGTACGTGGTGGTACAGATGGTGCTGAACTATCTTTAAGAGGATTACCATGTCCTAACTTAGGTGTTGGTGGAGGTAATTTCCATGGACCATATGAATATTGCGTTGTTGAAGAACTTGAACAGGCTAGAGAAGTGATCTTGACGATCATTCAAAACGTAGCGAAGGGAGCTTAAAAATGATCTGTACATGTACAATGAATCCTTCTTTGGATTACTACTTAGAATTTGAACAAGATGTAAAGAATGGTGTTATCAATCGTTCTGATCTTGAATATTATGAAGCAGGTGGAAAAGGAATCAATGTTTCCATTGTATTGAACAACTTAGGAATTCCTACAAAAGCATTTGGTTTTATTGGCGGATTCACAAAAGATTTTTATATTTCATTATTAGCGAAGTATGAGAATATTCATCCTAATTTCACATATACAAACGGTCATACAAGAGTAAATGTAAAGCTACATGGTAAGAATGATGTGACAGATATTCATGCGATGGGACCATACATCACACATGAAGATATGAATAATCTGATTCAAAAGACAGAAACGATCTATGAACAGGATTATTTCGTATTAGCTGGTAATACACAATCTTGGTTGACTGAAGAAACTGAAAATATGTTGATTCATTTGATTGAACAAGGTGTAAAAGTAGCTTTAGATACAAATGCACAGATCATGAAAGATATGTTGAAATACAAACCTTTTCTTTGTAAGACGACAAGTAAAGAGCTGGAAGAAATCTTAGATACAAAGATTGAAACGGAAGAAGATGCAATCCAAGGTGCTAAGAAACTATATGCACTTGGTGCAAAACATGTTCTTGTTCTAACAAATACATTAGCTATCTTAGTTAATGATCATGGTACATTCACATGTGAATTCTTAGATGAAGAGTCTGTTGTGAATACTGTAGGTACAGGTGATTCTATGATTGCGGGATTTGTAATGAACTATGTACGTACAAAGGATTCTTATGATTCTTTGAAGTTTGGAGCATCTTGTGGTAGTGCTACTGCTTACTCAAAAGGTTTAGCAACAAGAGAAAAGATCGATGCGATGTATCGTAATACAGTTGTAAATAAGATTGATTGATGGTATAACATAACACATTGAGGTGAACAATGAAAAAATTTATAACATGTCTTTTAACAACTGTATTAATGGTGGGGTGTGCTTCTTCTACAACAAGTACAAGTTCCGTAAGTTCTTCTACGACTTCTACTTCTGAAGAAACAGAACAAGTAACGATAACAAATACTGTTGAATTAGCAGCTGTTAAATCAACTATGAGTGATTATAAATGGGTTGGTAGTGAAGTAGGTGATTTCGAAGAAACTTCTTTAAAAGAAACGATTCGCTTATTTGATGAAAAAGGATCTGCAGTTGTTTACTATGGATATCCAGGGTGTCAATGGTGTGAGAGAGCTCTTCCTGAGCTAAATAAAGTAGCTTTGAAGTATGGTGTAATGATTTATTATGTCAATGCTTCTGTAAGTCCAGCTGATGAAGATTATTCTAAAATCAAAGAATGTTTTGGTGATTCTTTGAGAACGGATGAAGATACTGGAGAAAGAGAAATGTATGTTCCATTTGTGGTTGGAATTAAAAATGGTGAAGTCGTAGGTAGCCATATATCATTGGTTGATGATTTTACGATTGAAAGTGATTCCTCACAAATGAGTGATTCACAAAAACAAGAACTACAAGATATCTACGCAGATATTATCTTGAATGTTGCAGACTAGACAGTGTGAAAAGCGCTGTCTTTTTTAAAATCTGAATGTTATGTGAATTGTATAGAAGAATCAAAATATTCAAAGTAAAATAATACATATGAAAAAATTATTACTATGTTGCTTGAGCTGTTTTTTGATGATTGGATGTACTTCTAATCAAACATCTTCTACAGGTTACTATAAAAATTCTTCTATCAAAGTATCTGAGATCCATGATACAGATATCAATCAGTATGAATACCTAGAAGATACAGATCCACCATTCATAGAAATAAGCTTTGAAGATGCTTTGAAGTTCTTTCGGAATAAGTGGAGCGGTATTTTATATTTTGGGCATACTGGATGCCCATGGTGTGAAAGGGCAGTTCCTGTATTAGATGAAGTAGCTAAGAAAGCAAATATCTATGTATATTATATTGATGCATCAAAAGATATCAGTAGTGATGAAGATACATCAAATAAATTGATGGAAGAGATGGGAACATATATTTCGGAATCGTATCAAGAAGATGAAAATGGTGATAAGACATTCTATGTTCCTAATGTAGTAGGTGTAAAAAATGGAAAACTAGTTGATTATAAGACAGGTTTACCAGATAGCTATGACATTAATGAAAAAGATCAAATGAGTGATGCAGAAAAGAATGAATTATATAAGAAGTACGCAGAAATATTTGAAAGTGTATATTCTTAGAAAATGTTATAAAATAGGATTATGAAAAATATAATTTATGCTGGAACGTATACCAGCAAATCCTCCAAGGGAATCTACTCATTTGAAGTAGAAGATGGAAAACTATCTAATGTACAGAAATTCTGCGAAATCAAAAATCCAAAATATTTATCAAAAAAGAATAATTTAATTGTTACAGTTGCGGATTTTGATCATGATAGTGGAGTAGCTTTGATCGATGCGAAAGGAGAAATAATTGATAAAGTTGCATTCGAAGAAAGAACTTCCTGTTATGTTACAACAGATGGAAATGACATCTATACTGCTAATTACCATACAGGTATCATTTCTCATATAGAGATACAAGAAGATAAGTTGAAATTCATCAATTCTATACAGATACAAGATGGTGCAGGTTGTCATCAAGTACTTGTTTGGAATGATAATCTATTGGTTCCTTGTTTATTCTTGGATCGAATAGTGATCTTAGATAATTCTTTAAAGAAAGTAGGTTCTATTCCATTTACTGCCAATACAGGACCTAGACATGGTGTATTTACAAAAGATAATGAATATCTTTATCTTGTTTCAGAATTATCAAATGAATTATTTGTGATTCATACAGGTGATTGGAAAATTGAATACCAGATTCCTGTATTAATGAATGGATTGAAACATATTCGTGATACGGCAGCAATTAGATTGTCTGAAGATGAAAAGTATTTGTATGTATCTACACGTACACAAGATGTTATATCAGTGATAGAACTAAAAGGACATTGTCCTACAGTTATCCAAACAACAAGTTGTGGAGGGAAGCATCCTAGAGATTTTATTCTAGTAGATAAGTATTTATTGTGTGCTAATAGAAACTCTAATGAAGTGGTATGTTTTATGATCCATGAAGATGGAACATTAGGAAAAATCACATCACGTATAGAAGTTCCTGAAGGTGTATCATTATTATAAACAAAAAGAAAACCGTCTCTTACGAAACGGTTTTTTAAGTGGAGCTAAGGGGAATCGAACCCCTGACCCCCTGCTTGCAAAGCAGGTGCTCTCCCAGCTGAGCTATAACCCCAGGATACAATCTATGAGAATGAATGGTGGGCCTGAATGGACTTGAACCAACGACCTCACCCTTATCAGGGGTGCGCTCTAACCACCTGAGCTACAGGCCCATACTCTCAACAGTGCTTTAATATAATATCAATACTCTATTATGTTGTCAATAATAAATTTGATAAAAATAAAAAACGGCATAAGCCGTTAGTTCTTTGAGTGGAGCTAAGGGGAATCGAACCCCTGACCCCCTGCTTGCAAAGCAGGTGCTCTCCCAGCTGAGCTATAACCCCAGGATACAATCTATGAGAATGAATGGTGGGCCTGAATGGACTTGAACCAACGACCTCACCCTTATCAGGGGTGCGCTC
>CAVCCE010000066.1:0-7437 GCA_963600555.1 Duodenibacillus sp. | reverse complement strand
TCAATGGAGTGTGTACAGTTAACAATCTTCCAGAGCTAGAAGAAAACACATGTAAAAAAACAAGAGTCGTTGATGATGATTATTTTAAGTTAGACTTTATACAAATAGGTAAGAATTATACTTATGAATACAATGAAAATAGTAGTACATTCATTACTGTTGTAAGAGGTGAAGGAGATTTCACACATCATGGAAGAGTGCATCACCTATTGCCTGAACAAGCATTCCATTCTTATGGTGATGCAAAGACAACGATTACAACAGATAAAGATATAAAAGTATTACAACTTATATTCAAAGGTAGTGTATAATATTTCATGGAAATGATGTCTTCCAGGAAGATATTCCAAACCGCTTATATAAGCTGATGACGTCTGTATCTCTTTTTGTGATGCAGCGAATCAGCTTTTTGTTTTGGGAGGAGTTATGTTATTTAGTTTTTCTTTGATATTACTAGGTGGGATGTTATTAGGAACTTTGTTTAAGAAAATAAAGTTTCCACCATTATTTGGTTACATGTTGATTGGTATCTTATTAGGTCCATATTGTTTGAATTGGATTGATACATCTATATTGAATGTATCTTCTGAATTAAGAAGATTTGCGTTGATCATCATATTGATACGAGCAGGATTGAATCTAGATGTAGATGCATTAAAGAAAGTAGGTAGACCAGCTATTTTGATGTGTTTTCTACCTGCGACATTTGAAATCATTGGATTTTCAATTCTAGGTCCTATGATCTTTCATTTGTCTTTATTAGATTCATTGATATTAGGTTCTGTATTAGCTGCGGTATCACCAGCTGTAGTTGTACCTAATATGTTAAAACTCATTGATGAAAGATATGGAACGGATGAAGGAATTCCACAACTTATCATGGCTGGCGCATCAGTTGATGATGTATTTGTTATTGTGTTATTTACTTCATTTACGACACTTGCTAGTTCAGGCTCATTTGATGCATGGAACTTCTTAAGGATCCCTACATCCATTATTAGTGGAATCGGTTGTGGATTGTTAATTGGGTTGTTATTAAACAAGTTGTTTGAAAGAATAGAAATCAGAAATGTAGTAAAAGTCATACTGTTATTGTGTATTTCGTTTATATTGATGAAGATTGAAGATTTTTGTACAGGATACTTTGGATATTCAGGATTGTTATCCATCATGTCTATGACAACTATGATCCATCTTCAAAAAGAAGAACTATCTAATGAATTATCATCTATTTATTCTTCGCTATGGGTGTTTGGAGAAGTAGTGTTATTTGCGCTAGTTGGTGCAACTGTTGATATTCAATATGCATCTATGTCGTTAATTCCATCTATTCTTATTATCTGTGGTGCATTGATTTTTAGAATGGTTGGAGTATATCTATGTGTTGTTGGTACTGAATTAAATAAAAAAGAACGTATATTTTGTATGATTGCCTATACCCCAAAAGCTACCGTGCAAGCTGCGATTGGTTCGATTCCATTGTCTTTAGGTTTAAGTTGTGGAAATAAAGTTTTAACAGTTGCGGTTTGTGCGATATTGATTACTGCTCCACTAGGTGCATTCTTCATTAATTTGTTTTATTCAAAATTGTTAAAAAAATCAAAAAAGTAAGTATATACTTTCTTTACAATTTGATTGTTTTCTACTAACATAATAACGGCTTTGTACCATAGTATTTATTGTGTTCAAGGGAAGGGAAAACAAATGAGAAATATCGCTTTAACTTTGAGAACAACAAATAGAATTTCTAATCTAGATACTTGGAAACTATCTAAGGCACACTATGGTAGAAAACTGTCTATATAACTTTTTTAACAGCTGATGGATTCTATCCGTTAGCTGTTTTTGATTCTAGAAGGAGGAAAGATTCATGAAAAAAGTCGCAATCGTCATGGGAAGTGATTCCGATGCACCAGTTATGGCAAAAGCTGTGAAGGTATTAGAAGGATATGGAATTCCATATGAAGCACATGTCTATTCAGCACATAGAACACCTGAACAAGCCGCAACTTTCGCAAAGAACGCAAAAGATAATGGATTTGGTGTCATTATCGCTGGAGCTGGAATGGCTGCCGCACTAGCAGGTGTACTTGCCGCAAACACAACATTACCTGTTATTGGTGTTCCACTAAAATCAGCTGTTTTAGAAGGAACAGATGCATTGCTTGCGACTGTCATGATGCCTAGTGGTATTCCTGTTGCGACTGTCGCAATTGATGGAAGTAAAAATGCTGCATATTTAGCTGCAGAAATCATTGCGCTAGGTGATGATGAACTTTCTGAAAAGATTGCAGAAGATAGAAAGAAACAAAGTGAAACTGTGTTAGAAAAAGATGCACAGTTGATGAATAAATTAAAGGAGCTATAAGAGATGGAAAAGAGTTATTCAAACGCATACAAAGAAGCTGGTGTAGATGTTACTGCTGGTTACGAATCTGTTGAACTCATCAAAAAGGATGTAAAGCGTACAACGATTCCAGGTGTTCTTGGTGGAATTGGAGGATTTGGTGGATTGTTTGCTCCAGATCTAACAGGTTATGAAAGACCTGTATTCATCTCTGGTACAGATGGTGTAGGAACAAAGCTAAAGCTTGCGTTCTTAATGGATAAACATGACACAATTGGTATCGATTGTGTTGCGATGTGTGTAAACGATGTTATCTGTGCAGGTGCGAAACCACTATTCTTCTTGGATTACATCGCATGTGGAAAGAATGTTCCTGAAAAGATTGCGACAATCGTAAAAGGTATCGCAGATGGATGTGTAGAAAGTGGTTGTGCTCTTGTTGGAGGAGAAACAGCTGAACATCCAGGTATGATGCCTGAAGAAGAATATGATCTAGCTGGTTTTACAGTTGGTATCGTAGATGAAAAGAAGATCTTAGATAAGAAGAATGTTAAGAAGGGTGATGTCATTGTTGGACTTGCTTCTACTGGTGTACATTCCAATGGCTTCTCACTTGTTAGAAAAGTATTTGATATCGATAACGCAGAAGTTCTTTCTCAATATAAAGAAGAATTAAATGGTAAGACATTAGGTGAAGCATTGTTAGAACCTACACAGTTATATGTAAAACCTATTCTTAAATTATTAGAAGAAGTAGATGTACATTCTATTTCACATATTACAGGTGGTGGTTTCTATGAAAACTTACCACGTGCATATGGTGATGATCTAAATGCCAATATCAAGAAAGGTACTTGGGAAGTACTTCCTATCTTTAATCTCATTCAAGAAAAGGGAAATATTTCAGAACATGATATGTTCAATACTTACAATATGGGTATTGGTATGGCAGTCATTGTTGATAAGAATGATGTTGATAAAACGATTTCTATTATGAAGGAAGCTGGCATCAAAGCTAGTGTCATTGGTGAAATGAGTGAAGGTGATCACTCAGTGGTAATCCAATGAGCAAGATCGCAGTAATGGTGTCTGGTGGTGGAACAAACTTACAGGCACTCATCGATGCTGAAAAAGCTGGTAAGATTCCTCATGGAAAGATTTCGTTGGTCGTAGCGTCTAATGATAAAGCATATGCGTTAGAAAGAGCGAAACAAAACAATATTGAAAGTGTTGTTGTGAAAAGAAAAGATTATGAGAATCAAGATGCATTTGATTCCGCTATCGTAGAAGTTCTAAAACAACATGATATTGATATGGTCGTACTTGCAGGATACTTGAGTATTCTAGGTGCAACAGTTATCAAAGCTTATGAAGATAGGATCATTAATATCCATCCATCTTTGATTCCTTCTTTTTGTGGAAAAGGATTTTATGGATTGAAAGTTCATGAAGCTGCATTAGAAAGAGGAGTGAAGGTAACTGGTGCTACAGTTCATATCGTTAATGAGATCCCAGATGGTGGAAGGATCTTGAAACAAAAAGCAGTATATATAGAAGATGGTGATACACCAGAAATTCTACAAAGAAGAGTTATGGAACAAGCAGAATGGATCTTATTACCAGAAGCTTGTGAAGAACTTGCAAAACAATTAGATGAAGGAGAATAAAATGACAGTAGATCTTATTGAATATTTAAAAAATAATGAATACCCAGGACGTGGTATTGCGATTGGTAGAACACCTTGTGGAAGAAATATCCGCATTGCATATTGGATCATGGGTAGAAGTTCTAATTCTAGAAATAGAGTTTTTACAGAAACAGAAGATGGAATCAAAACAGAAGCTTTTGATCCAGCTAAATTAGAAGATCCATCATTGATCATTTATCATCCTGTTAGAAAGTTAGGAAAACAAACGATCGTAACAAATGGTGATCAGACAGATACGATCTGGAATGCATTAAAAGAAGGTAAGACATTTGAAGATGCATTACGAACAAGAACATTTGAACCAGATGCACCTAACTGGACACCACGTATCTCAGCATTAGTTGAAGGTGCTGGTTATAAGATGTCTATCTTAAAGAGCTTGAATCCAGAAGGAAGTGCAGTAGGACGTTACTTCTTTGAATATCCAGAAGAAGAAAATGGTTTTGGTCATTTGATCACAACATATAAGACAAATGGTAATCCAATTCCTTCTTTTGAAGGAGAACCAATCAAGTGGGAAATGGTTCATGAAAAGTTTGATTTATGGGCACCACATGTTTGGGAAGCTTTGAATGAAGATAATAAGGTTTCACTTTATACATGTCATATGAACATTGAAACAGGTGAAACACAAGTACAGATCTTTAATAAAAATAAATAAGAGGAGAAGACATGGCTAAAGAACTTGCACTAAAGTATGGATGTAATCCAAATCAAAAACCTTCGCGTATCTACATGGAAGAAGGAGAACTTCCAGTAACTGTTGTGAATGGTAAACCAGGATATATTAATTTCTTGGATGCTTTAAACAGTTGGCAATTAGTAAAAGAATTAAAAGAAGCTACAGGTTTACCAGCTGCTGCATCTTTCAAGCATGTTTCTCCAGCAGGAGCTGCAGTAGGTCTTCCTTTAACAGAAACAGATCGTAAGATCTACTTTGTAGATGATACAGAACTATCACCTATTGCGTGTGCGTATGTAAGAGCACGTGGTGCAGATCGTATGTCTTCTTATGGAGACTGGGCAGCACTTAGTGATGTATGTGATGCAGATACTGCTAGACTTTTAAAGAAAGAAGTATCTGATGGTGTCATCGCACCAGGTTATACGGAAGAAGCTTTAGAGATCTTAAGACAAAAGAAGAAGGGCAACTACAATGTCGTTCAGATCAATCCAAACTATGTGCCTAATGAAATTGAACATAAACAAGTATTTGGTATTACTTTTGAACAAGGCAGAAATAATATCAAGATCGATGAATCTTTACTAACAAATATTGTAAGTGAAAATAAAGAACTTCCAGAAAGTGCTAAGAGAGATCTGATTATTGCGCTAATCGCATTGAAATACACACAATCTAACTCTGTAGCTTACGCTAAGGATGGTCAATGTATTGGTATTGGTGCTGGCCAACAATCACGTGTACATTGTGTAAGACTTGCTGGTAATAAGGCTGATAACTGGTGGTTAAGACAGAATCCAAAAGTATTAGCTTTACCATTTAAAGAAGGTATTCGTCGTGCAGATAGAGATAATACGATCGATGTATATATCTCTGATGAATATGATGATGTATTAAGAGATGGTACTTGGGAAAATTTCTTTACAGAAAAACCAGAAGTTCTAACAAAAGAAGAAAAGAAAGAATGGTTATCACAATTGAAGGGCGTATCTCTTGCTTCAGATGCATTCTTCCCATTTGGAGATAACATTGAAAGAGCACACAAGAGCGGTGTTGAATATATCGTTGAACCAGGTGGTTCTATTCGTGATGATAATGTTATTGATACATGTAATCGTTACAATATGACATTAGCTTTCAATGGTGTTCGTTTATTCCATCATTAATAAGAGGTAAAACAAATGAAATTATTAGTTGTAGGATCTGGTGGAAGAGAACACGCAGTTATCCGTAAATTAAAAGAAAATAAAGATATCGAAAAAATCTGGTGTGCACCTGGTAATGGTGGTATTTCTGCAGATGCAGAATGTGTTGATATCAAGGCGACAGATAAAGAAAACATGGTAAAGTTCGCAAAAGACAACAATGTTGATTTCTGTATCGTTACGCCAGATGATCCTCTCGCTTTAGGTATGGTCGATGATATGGAAGCTGTTGGTATTCCTTGTTTTGGGCCTAGTAAAGATGCTGCAATCATTGAAGCAAGTAAAGCTTTCTCAAAGGATTTGATGCATAAGTATGGTGTACCTACTGCTGACTATCAAATCTTTGAAGATGAAAAGGAAGCATTAAAATACATTGAAGAAAAGAATACATTCCCTGTAGTTATCAAGGCAGATGGATTGGCTCTTGGAAAAGGTGTGTTGATTTGTGAAACTTTAGATGATGCGAAAACTGCACTTAGAGAAATGATGGTTGAACATATCTTTGGTAAGTCTGGAAATACTGTCGTTGTAGAAGAATTTATGACAGGTCCAGAAGTATCAGTATTAGCTTTCACAGATGGAAATGTCGTTAAACCTATGATCTCATCTATGGATCATAAGAGAGTCAATGATAATGATGAAGGTTTAAATACAGGTGGTATGGGAACGATAGCACCTTCTCCATACTATACAGAAGATATCGCTAAAACATGTATGGAAACGATTTTCTTACCAACGATCAATGCGTTGAAAGAAGAAGGTAGAACATTTAAGGGATGTTTATATTTTGGGTTGATGTTAACTCCAAATGGACCAAAGGTCGTTGAATACAACTGCCGTTTTGGTGATCCTGAAACACAAGTTGTATTGCCACTATTAGAATCTGATCTTTATACAATCATGCGTGCATGTCATGATGGTACATTGGCTGATATTGATGTGAAGTGGAGCAAGGAAGCTTGTGCGTGTGTAGTTGAGGCAAGTGGCGGATATCCTACAAAGTATGAAAAGGGATATGAGATCCATGGATTAGATGAAGATGGACAACATGATGGTGTTACGATCTATCACGCAGGAACAAAGAAAGAAAATGGCAAGTACTATACAAATGGTGGTCGTGTATTAGGCATTACTGCTAAGGGTACTGATTTACAAGAAGCTTTAGATAAAGCTTACAGTGTTGTTAAAGAAGTTGGATTTGATAAGATGCATTATCGTACAGATATTGGTAAGAAGTAAGGAGTAGTTATGAGTGTATATCGTTGCTATGTAGAAAAGAAAACACCATTCGCAACTGAAGCACATGGTGTTAAAAGTGATTTAAAGATTGCGCTAATGAATGATGATGTTGAATCTGTTAGAGTCATCAATCGATATGATATTGAAAATATCGATGAAGAAGACTACAAGATGGCAGAAAAGACAATTCTTTCAGAACCTCAAGTAGATACGTTATATGAAGAAGTAGCTCCAACACCAGCTGGTGATGAATAT
>CAVCCE010000065.1:0-7451 GCA_963600555.1 Duodenibacillus sp. | reverse complement strand
GTTTACATCCTTGTATAACTTTTCTGCGTTTAACACTACATTTTGAGATGTCGTAACAGATAAAGTATCATTCATAGATATCATATCAATTGTGATTCCAGCTCTTCTTAACAAGTCGATCACAATCAATCCCTCACACGTTTCAAATCCATCTGCGAGGAAGATGGCACATTTACTTTCTTTCATATGTGAAAATTGTAACATATAACAGATAGAAAATCTTATTGAATTTTCAAACATTTTTTTGGAATTCCTCAAAAACACGTGAATATTTAAGTAGAGGAGATATTACCAAATGGCAAAGAAAAGAAATCATAACATTCAATCCACATCAAATTTCTATTCACCAGAAACAAACGAAGCATATACCGAGATCAGAAACTATATTGTTACTGCCAAACATCAAGTGTATAAAGCTGTTAATTCAGCTATGGTCGAAGCTTATTGGAATATTGGAAAAAAGATATACGAAGTTTGTGGCGAGAATGATCGTGCAGAGTATGGCAAACAAGTCTTAAAAAGAATATCAGAAAAACTTACAGTTGAATTTGGAAAAGGATTTAGCGTTCCTAACCTTAAAAATATGCGTCAGTTTTATATCAAATTTCAAAAACGCTACACGCTGTGTAGCGAATTGAGCTGGTCTCATTATCGTTTATTAATGCGTATTGAAAATGAAGAAGCTAGGACATTTTACACAAAAGAATGTGCTAAATCCTCATGGAGCGTTAGACAACTCCAAAGACAAATCAATACAATGTATTATCAGAGAATTTTAGCTTGTAAAGATCAAGAATCCGTCTCTAAGGAAATTGAAACAAGTGTTCCAAAACCAGAATACGAATCCATCATCAAAGATCCTTATGTATTAGAATTTTTAGATTTACCAGCTAATGAACATTTTTATGAATCTAATTTAGAACAAGCATTGATTGATCATCTTCAAAAGTTCTTACTAGAACTTGGTCGGGGGTTTTCATTTGTAGCTAGACAAAAACATTTTGTGGTAGATGGCAGACACTTTTATATAGATCTTGTTTTCTACAACTACATTTTGAAATGTTTTGTACTAATAGATTTAAAAACAGATGATTTAACTCACCAAGACATCGGTCAGATGCAAATGTATGTAAATTACTATACTCGAGAATTAATTAACGAAGGAGACAATCCACCTATTGGAATACTACTCTGTGCAGACAAGAGCGACACAATGGTCAAGTACACACTACCAGAAGGTAACAACCAAATCTATGCATCTAAATATATGACTTATCTTCCTAGTGAAGAAGAATTAAAACAAGAACTAAATTTAGATTCATTCAAAAATATAAAAAACACATAAAAAGACATTGATGTTTATACCATTCAATGTCTTCTAATAATTTTAGTTATTATTCGTCAGATTCGTTTTCAATCTTGCCTAATTCTCTAGCATGTCTTCTTCTATCAATAGCTGTTAGGTACTTCTTTCTGACACGAATATCTGTAGGTGTGATTTCTACAAGTTCATCATCATTGATAAATTCGATAGCTTGTTCAAGTGTTAATACTTTTGGTGGAACAAGTTTCATAGCTTCATCATTACCTGTAGAACGTACAGCTGTCATTTTCTTATTCTTGATTGGGTTGACTGTCATATCCATGTTCTTTGCGGATACGCCGATGATCATACCTTCATATACAGGTGTTTGTGCACCAATGAATAATTGACCTCTGTTCTGAATATTCCATAGTGCATAAGTCATAGCACCACCAGTTTCAGTAGAAATCAATGCACCATTTTCTCTCTGAGGAATTTCCCCCTTCCATGGTTCATAGTCAGCTAGTCTTTGTACCATTGTACCTTCACCATGTGTCATATTAATGAAGTCAGATCTGAAGCCGATCAAGCCTCTTGTAGGAACCATGTATGTAATTCTTGTATATGTACCTTGATCTTCCATGTTACTCAAAAGACCCTTACGGACATTCAATGAAGAAATAACAGAACCAGAATAATCATTTGGAACATCGATTACAACTTCTTCAACTGGTTCACAAGTTACACCATCGATCTTCTTTAAAATAACTTCAGGTCTAGAAACCGCAATTTCATAACCTTCACGTCTCATCTGTTCAAGAAGGATCGTTAAATGTAATTCACCTCTACCTGATACCTTAAATGTATCTGTAGAATCTGTTTCTTCAACCTTAAGACCTACATTGACCTGTAATTCACGATCAAGTCTTTCTCTAATATTTCTAGATGTAACGAACTTACCAACCTGTCCTGCGAATGGAGAATCATTGACCATGAAGTTCATGGAAAGTGTTGGTTCTTCAATCTTGATAGCAGGTAATGGATCAGGTGCACCAACTGGACACAAAGTATCACCAATATTGATATCAGCGATACCAGAAATCATACAGATTTCACCAGACTGAATTTCTTCAACAGAAACTCTAGATAGTCCCTTATAAACGAAGATCTGGTTTGTCTTTCCTTGGTGTGGATTTGATCCATCAGAGTTACAAACAGTATAAGAAGTAGCTGCTTTTAAAGTACCCTTGTAGATTCTACCAATACCAAGTCTACCAATATAATCATCGTATGCAAGTGCAGTAATCTGCATCTGTAATGGTTCTTCTGTTAGATCAGGATAAGCTTGTGCATGATGAACGATCGTTTCAAATAATGGAACGATATCATTATTTGTATCTTCCCAATCATAACGAACGATGCCTTCTCTAGCACAACCATAAAGAATTGGGAAATCCAACTGATCATCTGTTGCGTTCAATTCAAGCATCAAATCATAACATTCATCAATAACTTCAACCGCTCTAGCATCCTGTTTATCCATCTTATTGATCAATAGAATAGGTCTTAGACCATTTTCTAATGACTTCTGTAATACGAAACGTGTCTGTGGCATTGGACCTTCTGCAGAGTCAACCAATAAGATGACTGTATCAACAGTCTTAATGATTCTTTCTACTTCACTTGAGAAGTCTGCGTGGCCCGGTGTATCCACAATGTTGATCTTATAATCTTTATACTGTACGGAGCAGTTCTTGGAGTAGATCGTAATACCTCTTTCACGTTCTAGATCATTTGAGTCCATGATACAATCAACAACTTTTTCATTGTCTTTGAATACATGAGACTGTTTTAGAAACGCATCTACAAGAGTTGATTTACCAGCATCTACGTGGGCAATAACTGCGATGTTTATAACCTTTTGATAATCCATACATCCACCTCTTCCTTATATGAAAACGTTAAGATTATACGCTTACTATCGCATAATTTCAACTAAATTCACTTTTGATAGAATCATATATTTACTTTTTCTTTGTATCCATCTACTATATAAATAGTTGTATGTACAACCATTGGAGGATAGTATGGAAAATGAAGCTAGAAAATTAACTAAGATAACAAGAGAACTTAATACATTAACGATTCGTTTGATCAAAGAAGAAGGAATTGGTTCTTCTGAATTCGATCTCATACATCTTGTCCGTCATAATCCAGGTATCCCTCAAATTGAAGTTTCCGAGAGATTACATTGTGATAAAGGTGCTATCGCAAAAAGAGTTACTACGCTCGAAAAGAAAGGATTTCTCAAAAAAGAAACAGATTCAAAAGATAAAAGAAAACATTATCTTTACGCTACAGATAAAGCAGAATCTCTCAAAAAATCCAAAACAGAAATTGAGTCCATCTACTATCAATGGTTATTAGAAGACTTTACAAAAGAAGAAAAAGAACAATTCTTAACCATGTTAGACAAGATCTATCATAAGTCCAAAACAGAAAGTCGTTCTGGTTTTCAAAATGTTATTTCACTTATCAATGAGGCACAAAAATGAATCGTTCTATTTTGTATTACTTCAAGAAAGAATGGAAGACTCTTCTTGTTGTTACGATTACCGGAATCATCTATAACATTGGGCTTGTATTAGGTCCACTATTTGAAGGTAAAATGACAGGGTGTCTTTATAACGTCCTACAAAAAAATGCTACATTCTATGACATGTTGAAACTTGTATCACTATACTTGTTTACAATCTGTATCGTACAATTTTGTCGTTATCTCAAAAGAAACTATGTCCGTATCTTCGCAAATAACACAAACAAATCAATGAAAGAAACGCTCTTCCACAATCTTATTTACACGTCTCACAAAAAACTTACACAAGAAGGAATTGGAAATATACTCACCAAAGCATTATCTGATGTAGATGATTGTAGCGAAGGAATGAGAAAGTTAACAACAGAGATCTTTGATACAGGTATTGCACTTTGTGCTTATATTACGATGCTATTTTATTATGATTATAAGATTGCGTTCTTTTGTATCTTATTTACACCTATTTCTTATATATTCGCAGAAAAGATGAAAGTTGTCGTACAATCTCTCACCACAAAATCGAAAGCTGCCACTGCTACATTAAACGCAGTCACATTGGACCGTGCAGAAAACGCAATTACGTATCGCGCCTATGGAAAAGAACAACAACAAAATCAACTCTACGAAACGTATCTCAATTCCTATGAACACGCAAATATTCTTTCTTCTTTGCCAATAGTCGCTTTACCACCAATCTATAAGACAATATCCATTCTAGGTATCTTCTTTATCCTCTATTTTGGTAGTCAAAATATCATCCAAGGGACATGGGATATCGCAATCTTCACGACTTATATTTCTTGTTTTATGAAAATGTCAGACAAGTCTAGTAAATCCGCAAAACTATTTAACGCAGTACATAAAGCACAAGTTTCTTACGCCAGGATCAAAAACTACATCCAAGATGAAATAGAACCATATCAAACAAAACAAATACCAGTTCAAGCATTACAACTAAAGGATGTATCTTTTTCTTATACTTCTTCCCCTCTTCTACATTCTATCTCCCTATCTTTAAACAAAGGAGATATCTTAGGTATCACCGGCCAAGTCGCATGTGGTAAATCTACATTTGGAAAACTATTCCTAAATGAATTGAATTATACAGGTAAGATATTATTAGATGACAAAGATCTAAAACAATGTAATCCCTGTGACTACATTACTTACCTTGGACATGATGCCCAACTCTTTAATGATACGATACAAAACAATATCTCTTTAGGAGATGATATCGATGTTATGTATTATCTAAAACTTGTATGTATGGATCAAGAAGTACTACAGATGAAAGATGGCATACAAACAATGATTGGTGATTCTGGTACACGTTTATCAGGCGGACAGGCAAAACGAATCGCATTAGCTAGAACACTAGCTCATGCCTCCTCCATCCTCATCTTAGATGATCCTTTCTCAGCGTTAGATCGTTCTACAGAACAAACGATATTCAACAATCTCAAACAACACGATTCTGATAAGATCATTCTTTTGATATCTCATCGTCTACATATGTTCCCAGATACTTCAAAAGTATTGTTCTTAGATTCTGTTCCTTATGTTGATACCCATGCACATTTATTCAAGAATGTTCCAAATTATCAACAACTCTATTTACTACAAGAAGGAGATCAATTATGAATGTATCTACCATTATCTTAAAAACATCCATTCAAAAATGGTTTCTTTGTATTTCCGTTCTATTATCTGTATGTGGGTATATTCTTTTTTCTTTATTACCACCATACATTCTTTCACATATCATCGATTCTTTCACAGACCAATCTAAGATATCTATCTATATCATTACGATTTATTTCTTCACTCTACTGTTCAGTAATCTTATGTTATCTATCAGAGATTCCTTGTTAGTGATCTATGGTCAAAAGATTACACACGCCTTAAGAACGACACTCATGAAGAAATATGCAAATTTACCAACGATTACGATTCAAAAAGAAGCACCAGGTAGTATCGTTTCTAGGTTCATTTCAGATGTAGATACCGTTGAAGCTTTATTTACAGATGGAATCATTTCTTTGATAGCGGATACCATCAGCTTGATAAGTATACTTGTTATCATCTTTCATACGACAAAAGGATTATTTTTCATGTTGTTGGTCGTATTACCTTTCTTATTCCTTTTCACTAGACACGTTCAAAAGAATACTCTACAAAGTGAAATCAAGAATCGTAAGGCACAACAAGAAACAAATACACTCATTCCTCAAGCTATACATAACATCATTACGATCCATAACTTAAACAAACAATCCTACTTCGAAGAAAAATATGATGCTTCCATAGAAAAAGGATATCAAGCTATATCACAAACAAACTTCTATGATGCACTATATTCCCCTGTCATTGTATGTACGAATGCTTGTATCGTTTCAATCGTTGTATTGTTATCTTCCACTAGCAATCCTAACATATTAGCTTTCTTTTCTATGAGTGCCGGAAGTGCAGTCATGATCATTAATTATATCTCACAGATTTTTTCGCCAATTGAATCTATTGGTATGGAAATCACTACGATTCAATCTGCGATGTCAGGTGTTAAAAGAATCAATGAATTTTTATCCTACAAAGAAAAAGAACCATGTAGAGAAGAAAGTATCATTGATACAAATGAAGATATCATCATTCAAGTGCAAAATATTACATTTTCTTATGGAGAAGAAGATGTAATAAAAGATTATTCTTTAGATATTCATAAAGGAGAACAGATTACTTTATTAGGTAGAACTGGTTCTGGTAAAAGTACATTGTTTAAATTGATATTAGGTCTCTATCAACCAAATAAAGGTGAGATATTAGTTTATGGAAAACAACCATATCATCTCAATAATCAACAAAGAAGAAAGATATTTGGGTATGTAGAACAATCCTTTCACCCTATCATCGGAACAATAAAAGAACAGATCACCTTATATGATCCTATGATTACTGATACACAAGTAGAGGATGCATTAAGACAATGCAATCTTTATGATACCGTTCATTCATTCAAAGATGGATTCAATACAAATTGTAAAGAAGAAATGTTTTCCAAAGGTCAGTGGCAATTGCTATCTATCGCTAGAGCTATCGTATTAGATCCTTTGATATTGATGTTAGATGAGATCACATCTAGCTTAGATGCTGAAAGTGAAAAAGAAATCATTGACACTCTAACAAACGTATCAAAAGATAGGACCGTAATATCTATTTCACATAGAAAGAATGCGGATATTGGGAGAAGTATTTATTTAAAAGTCCAATGAATGATCATTTAATAAAAAATCATAAACATTCATAAATAGGATTCCATTATCATCATAAAAAGGTTTTGGCGTATTTGAAGTAATCACGATCTTCTTGAACGAATCTTTCACTTTCAAGAAAGGTCGTATTTCTTGTTGATATTTTTCTTTATCCTCTAAAACGTACGCTGATTGAATATAATATTTCTTTGAACCTTTATTACAAATGAAATCAATTTCCAATTGTTTTTTTACTGCTTTATTTTCTTTTCCATTTTCAACAACAGTTAAATTTCCAATATCAACA
>CAVCCE010000064.1:0-7494 GCA_963600555.1 Duodenibacillus sp. | reverse complement strand
TTTCATGAATGAAGATCTTTTAAAAGATACTGTAGAATTTACAACTGCGGTATTAGCACAAGGTGGTACAGCTTATACAATTGTTGACCAAACAACTGTTGATAGATGGACAGACATGACACAAGAAAATACTGGTACATGGATCCATTATTGGGATCAACATGGTATCGTAGGTGAAGATGGTGAACCAACGATTTATCACGCTCCAATTTCTACAGATGATTGGAACAGCGGTTTTGAAGCATTAACAAAAGCTGGAGAAGGCGGCGTATTTGATACGATTGAAGAGGCTGCTGAATTCATTGGATGTTCTGCAGAAGACCTTCAAGAAACAATTGATAACTACAATAGTTATGTTAAGAGTGGAAATGATACAGAGTTCTTTAAGTCTAAAGATTCTCTACAGTATTCAGTATCTGAAGGACCATATTATGTAACAAAAGGACATGCTGGTGTATTAGGTGCTCTTGGTGGAGTTAATACAACAGAAAAACTTGAAGTATTAAATACAAACCATGAAGTTATCAAGAATCTTTATGCAACAGGAAATAACGTTTCTGGTATTTCTTGTGGTACATACCAAGACGTTGAAGGTGTTGGACTTGGTTTCTCATTAACATCAGGTAGACTTGCTGGTATTGAAGCAGCTAGAAATGCTGGATATGAAGTTGAAGATGATACAACTGAATTAACAGAAACTGGTGAAGAAACAATGGAAGAAGCTACCGAAAGAGGTATGCAGGGAACACAATGAGTTTCTAAAATGAAAGTAACGTAGATCAAATTCTACGTTACTTTTTGTATGGATGTATAAAGTAATACGACAAATCAAGGAGAATGACGTATTTGATGATTGTTGGATGTGTTACAATATATCTATTACTAGGAGGAATTCTTATGTCTCGTAAGTCTTTATTTGCGGCATCTACATTAGCTCTTGTTACAGTAGGTACAGCTGCAGCAGTATATTTATTATCAAAGAAAGAAAAAGAATCAGAAGATGAAGAAATGCATTTCATCACATTAGAAGATGGTGAAGGAATGAAAGAAGAAAAGGAAGAGGAAGAAAAATCTGTTAAAACATATTCTGCTGAAGGGAAAAGTGAAGAAGTACAGGAAGTTTCAGCAGTATATCCTTATCTTGATCCAGACTTCATTGAAAAGCTATTAGCTAAGAATGATGAATTTAATGCAAGCTATGAAGATGATGTACTTGTTACGATTAAACATAGAGTGAAATTTGATCAAGTTGAAGAAAGAAAAGCATTCATTGATATCATGGAAATCAGTGGCTATGAAACATCTTCAAAGGATGATATCGTTTTGGCATCAAGAAAGTTCTTTACACAACCTGGTGCTATCATTTCTGATATCTTGAATGTAGCGAATCAGACAAATGCCTTACAAGGTGTTTATGAAGATTTTGATGTTCAATAAGATAGTACACAATTCATGAATGAATTGTGTCTTTTCTTTTGATACAATAGAAGATACTAAATGAGGAACACAAATGGAAAATACAGAAGTAGAAGAAGTAAAAGTTGAAAAGAAACCAACGGGTGGGAAAGATAATTATATTAAGATCATTATGTTAATAGCAGCAGTGATCGTTGTTGTGTATATGGTTTTTGGCAGAGGAAACCAAGAAGATAGTTGTGTTATTGTTTCACAATCTCCTTTTGGACAATCTCAACAACAAGTATGGACGGATCTAGATTCAAGACTACAAGCAAAGGGGATTGCAGGATTTGATCTAGAAGTACCTACAGAATTAACAGAGACATATACAAATGTATCTTATAGAGTATTTAGTTATCAGATATCAGAAATCATCTTTAAAGATGATGAAGGAAATAACATTATTCGAATCGATAAAGCAAAGTATTGTGGTAATGATATATTAGAAACTGACGATAATATCTACTCTGTAATCAATAAAGTTGAAATTGATGGAAAAGAAGTTAAAGAACGTGGAGATGGAGAAAAGTTTACTGCGATATCTTGGGTAGATGGTGAATACTCATATGGCATTACAGCTTATAAAGGTGGCATTGATGCTGAGACTGTTGAGAAGTATGTAAGTGAGATTGAATGAGATATGAATGAATGTTCATATCTTTTTTTTGGAATTCTTAAAAAACTTGTGAATATTTAAGTAGGAGGCTTTTTAAGAATGCAGAATAAAGTACTAGAAAAATTTATGAATCTAAAGATAACGAATGTATGGATGTTTCCAAAGGTGTTTGGAGATCCAGACAATATCGAACTATCTAGAGAGATGATCAAAAGATGTATAGGAAGGGAAGTAGAAGAGATAAAACTGATCGTACCAGAAAGTACAGAAACAGCAGGATATGAGACACATGGCGTAAGATATGATGTGAAGTTCAAAGGAGAAGATAAACTGTATATCGTAGAGATGCAGAACTATACAGATAGTCTTGTGAAAAGAGGGAACTATGAAGCATCCGTAGCCATGGTAGATAGCTTTGATCCTTCAGATGACTATGATAATGTACAGAACATCATGGTGATCTATATCTGTACATTTGATTACTATGGAATAGATGAGGCAAGATACGTAGTAGAACAGAAAGTGATAGGACATGGAGAATTGAATGTAGATACGAATTTGTCTATAATCATATTAAACACGACAGCGAGAAGTGAAGATAAAGAACTAGATAGCATGATGAGATATTTCAATGATACTAGAACGGAAGATAGCTTCACAACAAAGCTAGAAGAGACAGTGAAGAAGATCAAAGAGAAACAGATAACACGAGGTGATTACATGACACTAGAATATGTCATCAAACAAGAAAGAAAGCTAGAGGCAGAAGAAGTAACGAAGAAAGTTACGGAAGAAGTACAGAAGGCTGATGCGATCGAATTCTGTAAGAAGATGCTAGCTAACAATGAAGATATTTCTAAGATCATTTCTTATACTGGATTATCTGAAGAAGAGATAGAAGAAATCAAGAAACAAAATTGAAGCATGATCTTTGTTTCGAAGAATTGTCATCTAAATTGATAATCAATGATAATGACATTTGGAAGAAATATACATGTTTTTTATAAGTATAGTAGAAATATTTTTTGAGTTAATGAAAAAAGTAATAGAAATGATGAGAATTTATTAAAATAGTTCTTGCAAGAAACACAGGTTATGGTGTAATATTTCTAGGTCGTAGAGGACATTAAAAAAAACGACGTTTGTGTCGTTGGGTTTAGTGCCCTCTTTTTGTTTGAAAATGGATTGAAGGAGAGTTTATGAAGCATATTTTTGTTACAGGTGGTGTAGTTTCAGGTCTTGGAAAAGGTATCACAGCAGCATCCCTTGGTAGACTTTTGAAACAGAGAGGATTCCGTGTCATTTCTCAGAAATTGGATCCTTATATGAATGTTGATCCAGGTACAATGTCACCTTATCAACATGGTGAAGTATTTGTTACAGAAGATGGGGCTGAAACAGATCTTGATTTAGGACATTATGAAAGATTTATTGATGAAAATCTAAACAAGTTTTCTAATTTAACTTCTGGTAAGGCTTATTGGAATGTATTACAGAAGGAAAGAAGAGGGGAATACTTAGGAGAAACAGTTCAGATCATTCCTCATATTACAAATGAAATCAAGCGTTTTATTTATAATGTAGGTGAACACGCAAACGCTGATATCGTTATTACAGAAATTGGTGGTACTGTAGGTGATATTGAATCTCAACCATTCTTAGAAGCAATTCGTCAGATTTCTATTGAGAAACCAAATGATTGTTGTTTCATTCATGTAACTCTTGTTCCATATATTTCAGGTTCTAATGAATATAAATCAAAACCAACACAACATTCTGTAAAGGAATTACAGAACTTAGGTGTTAGACCTAATATCATCATTCCTAGATGTGATGGTAAATTACCACAATCTGTAAAAGAAAAGATTTCATTGTTCTGTAACGTAAAGCCTGATTGTGTTATTGAAAATACAACAGTAGCTGATTTATACGAAGCTCCTGTTATGTTAGAAGATCAAAACTTCTCTGAAATCGTATGTAGAGAATTACATTTAGATGCAGGTACAATTGATTTATCAGAATGGAATACAATGTTAGATCGTATTCATTCTTCAAATGATGAAGTAAATATCGCTTTAGTTGGTAAGTATGTGGCTTTACATGATGCATATCTATCAGTTGTAGAATCATTGAAGCATGGTGGATATGAAACAGGAGCTAATGTTCATATCAAGTGGGTAGAATCAGAAGATATCACAGAAGAATCTGCTTCAGCTATCTTTAGAGATGTACAGGGAATCATCGTTCCTGGTGGATTTGGAGATAGAGGTATTGAAGGAATGATCACAGCATGTAAGTATGCTAGAGAAAACAATATTCCTTATTTTGGTATTTGTTTAGGTATGCAGATTGCTACAATTGAATTTGCTAGAAATGTATTAGGTTATAGTGATGCTAATAGTAGTGAATTTGATAAGGATTCTGCTCATAAAGTAATTGACTTCATCCATGGTCAATCTGATGATATTGATAAGGGTGGCACAATGAGATTGGGTGCTTATCCATGTAGATTAGAAGAAGGTACAATGGTATCTAAGTTATATGGCATTCAAGATATTTCTGAAAGACATAGACATAGATATGAATTCAATAATGATTTCTTAGAAGAATACAAGAAGAATGGTATGACGATTGCTGGTATCAATCCAGAACAGAATCTTGTTGAAGTTGTTGAAAATGATAGTTGTGATTTCTTTGTTGGGGTTCAGTTCCATCCTGAATTCAAGAGCAGACCTAACAAAGCTCATCCAGTATTCAAAGGATTTATCGCTGCTGCTTTAGGAAAGAAAGAAGCTTAAGGAGAGACATATGGCTGAAGAAATGATCTTAGTACTCGATTTTGGTGGTCAATATAAACAGTTGATTGCTAGAAGAGTCAGAGAAAACCATGTATATTGTGAGATTCATCCTTATACAATGCCAATTGAAAAAATCAAAGAAATGAATCCTAAAGGAATTATTCTAACAGGTGGTCCTGATAGTGTTTATCTAGAAGATTCATTATCTTATGATCCTCAATTGTTTGAATTGGGTATTCCAGTATTAGGTATTTGTTATGGGGCACAATTGATGGCTTATTTATTGAATGGAGAAGTTAAGACTGCTCCTACAAGTGAATATGGTCGTACAGAAGTTACTCGTACAAATAGTTCAAAATTATTATCTGATTGGAAAGATGAATCCATTACTTGGATGTCCCATACAGACTATATTGCATCTGTTCCAGAAGGATTCCACATTACAGCACATACTCCAGTATGTCCTGTAGCTGGTATGGAAAATACTGAAAAGAATCTATATGCTGTGCAATTCCATCCGGAAGTAGTACATACAGAAGAAGGTACTAAATTATTCCATAACTTTGTATATGATATTTGTGGATGCGAAGGAACATGGAAGATGGATTCCTTTGCTGAAAATACAATCAAACAAATCAGAGAACAAATTGGTGATGGTAAAGTATTGTGCGCATTAAGTGGTGGTGTAGATTCATCTGTATGTGCAGTGCTACTTTCTAAAGCAATTGGCAAACAATTGACATGTGTATTTGTAGACCATGGTTTACTTAGAAAAGATGAAGGCGATGAAGTAGAAAGAGTATTTGGCCCAGAAGGTCCATATGAACTTAACTTCATTAGAGTCAATGCACAAGACTATTTCTATGAGAAATTAGCTGGTGTAACAGATCCAGAACAGAAGAGAAAAATCATTGGTGCTGAATTCATCAATGTATTTGAAAAAGAAGCTAAGAAGATTGGTGCAGTGGATTATTTAGCACAAGGAACGATTTATCCAGATGTAGTTGAATCCGGTATTGGTAAAGGTGCAGTAATCAAATCTCATCATAATGTAGGTGGTTTGCCAGATCACGTAGACTTCAAAGAAATCATCGAACCATTAAAAGCTTTATTCAAAGATGAAGTTAGACAAGTTGGTTTAGAACTAGGAATTCCAAAGGAATTGGTATTTAGACAACCATTCCCGGGACCTGGACTAGGAATTCGTATTGTAGGTGAAGTTACTGCTGAAAAGGTGAAGATCGTACAAGAAGCGGATGCTATTTACAGAGAAGAGCTTGAAAAAGCTGGTGTAGATATGGGTAAAGGACAGTTCTTTGCGGCATTATCTAACATGAGATCTGTAGGTGTTATGGGAGACCATAGAACATATGATTATGCGGTAGTATTAAGGGGTGTTATTACTTCTGACTTTATGACAGCTACTGCAGCAGATATTCCATTTGAAACATTACAAACATGTATGACTCGTATTATTAATGAAGTCAAAGGTGTTAACAGAGTAATGTATGATCTAACAAGTAAACCTCCTGGAACAATAGAGCTCGAATAATATCGAAAATGTCACGAAAGCCCTTGAAATAGGGCTTTTTTTGATGCCTAAATCAAACGTGAAAACTTTTTGAAAACAGAAATGTCATTTGAGCCCATGAATAAAGGCTTTTTGAGAGGTCCAAAATCGTAAATTTCACTGATTTTTAGCAAAAATTGGTCATTTTTTGGTCAAAATAGGGTATTTTTGGCCTAAAATAGCCCAACTTGCAAGCCACAGGTATGCGGGTGCTTGGAGATTGTATAAAAGATTAAAAAAGCCTTTAAAATAAGGCTTTTTCGTGCATTTTGAAATTTCAAACTAACGAGGATAAACTTCGGTTTTCCCTTGTTTTCGCATCGCAAGTATCGTTTTTAACGCTAATTCAATCATTTCTTCATCATTTTCTTTTTCCATTCCTTTGCCATAAAGGTTAATGAATTTAATAAGTTCATCTTGTAGACTTCTAAATACATATGGATTTCCGTAAACAGCTATTTCTTTTCCAAGTAATGAATTGATTATGAAATCCTGTTTTGTAAGTCCTGATACTAGTACTCTTCTATCTAGTAGTTCTGCTTCACTTTCTGACATTCTAAACGATACCATCTTACTTCTTAGTCTGCCATTCTGATCTAGGTTCTTCTTGCTCATCTGTTTCACCATTTCTTGAAATGTTTAGTTTATTCGCAATATCAAGATCTTTATTAGGAAACATATGCGCATATCGATATGTGATCTTAACACTTTCATGTCCTACACGGTTAGCTATATCTACAGCACTAAATCCCATTTCAATCAGCATAGATACATGGGAATGTCTTAGATCATGGATACGTATTCTTTTTACACCAGTTTCTCTACAACCTCTATTCATTTCGTGATGAAGTCCAGATTTAGTGATAGAAAAGATACGATCATCTGGTTCTAAGTAGGGAAGTCTTGAGATATAATCCTTCATCTCATCAGCTAAGAAATCGGGTAGTGTAATGACACGATTGCTTTTTCTAGTCTTTGGTGTCGTAATTACATCTTTACCTTTAAAATGCTGATAAGATTTATTGATTCGAAGTGTCTTCTTTTCAAAATCA
>CAVCCE010000063.1:0-7534 GCA_963600555.1 Duodenibacillus sp. | reverse complement strand
GTTCATTTGATAATCAACTTCTAATCCAGAATGTCTAGAATAGAATGCTGGAAGTTCTTTGTTTGATAACCTAATACAGGAACACCTTGTGTTTCTAGATATTCTAGAGTTAGTGCTAGATCTAAGATAGCTTTTGCGCCTGCACAACATACCATAACTGGAGTATGTGCCAATTCTTGAAGGTCAGCTGAGATATCAAATGTTTGTTGTGCACCTCTATGAACACCACCGATACCACCAGTAGCGAAGAACTTGATTCCAGCCATATGAGCAATGATCATTGTAGTTGTTACTGTTGTAGCACCATCTTGACCAGTTGCACAGATAACTGCGAGGTCTCTTCTACTAGCTTTTGTGATTGCTTGACCTTTTTTTCCGAAGTATTCGATTTCTTCAGGAGTTAGACCAGCTTTTAATCTACCACCAATGATAGCAATTGTTGCAGGAACTGCACCATTTTCACGGATGATTTGTTCAACTTTAAGGGCTGTTTCAACATTTTGTGGGTAAGGCATACCGTGGGAAATAATTGTTGATTCTAAAGCAACAACTGGCTTTCCTTCTTCGATTGCTTTTGCGACTTCTGGGTTTACATCTAAGAATTTGTTTAACATGATTGCTTTTCTCCTTTTCTTATTCTTGCATCATTTTTTCTTTTATAGCTTCAACTGACATCATTGGGTTGATTGTTTCGTTACCTTCAACAGCAATAGCTGCTGCAGCACTTGCGATAGCACACGCATCTGCTAGATTTGTTCCTTCTAAGTAGGCCCAAGTAATTGCAGCCATGAATGCATCTCCGGCACCTGTTGCGTTTTTTGCATCAGCTTGATAACAAGGAAACATAATAGAATCTTTGTGATCTGCAGCAAATACACCATCAGTACCACATGAGATGAATACTCTATGTAATCCTGTTTCTAGTAGTTTATCGGCAGCTTTTTGTAAAGATTCTTGATCAGTGATCTTTATTCCACTCAAGTATTCTGCTTCGATCTTATTAGGTTTTAATGTATTGATCTTAGAAAGATATGGTTTGAATTTATCAGCTTTTGAAACAGATACTGGATCTGCAAAGATAGGTGCAGTACAATGCTCTGCAAGCCATTTGATAGACTTCTCTGGAATATTTGCATCAACAACAACGATTTGTGCATTGTTAATGATTTGTTGATTTTGAGCGAGATAGGATGGTGTTATTTCATCACAAATGCTCATATCACTGACAGCGAGTGCCATATCACCTGTAGGATCAGCTAAGAAAATATAAGTACTAGTATTGGCATTCTTTACTTTCTTTGCATGCGAGATATCGATTCCAAGATTTGCACAACTTGCTTCAATACGCTGTGCATATTCATCATCACCAAATGCTGTTAAGAATCTTACATCAGTATCTAATAAAGAGATATTATGTGCGATGTTTCTTCCAACACCTCCTAGAGAAGTAGTGGATTTTCCAGGATTTGAATCCCCGGGAATAAGCTCTCTATAGGATTGACCACCAATATCAATATTGACTCCACCAATTACAACTACATATGTTCCACTTCTAAGAACATATCCTTTTCCTGCGATATATCCTTTTTTCATGAGATTGGAAATATGTACCGCAACAGATGATCGAGAAATTCCTGCTTTTTCAGCAAGTTCTTCTTGAGAAATCATAGGATTTTCTTCAATCCATTGTAAGATTTGTCGTTCTCTTTGTGTCATAGCATCCTTTCTAAACAAAAATTGTTATTCTAAACAGTTGCTTATATATTAATATATGTGAAAACGCTTTCGTGTCAAGTGCTTTCTTTGCGGGTAGAGATGATTACACCACACAAAACTATCATACCACCAATTATTTGATTGCATGTGATATTTTCATGTAAGATCAATGCGGAAAGTATGATTCCAAAGACAGGCATTACATTCATGAGCGCTGAAGCATGTGAAGCAGGTAATTCTTTTAAACCGTAATTATATAATAGCAATGCGCCTACAGAACACCCTGCTGATAAGTAGAGTACAGCTATGATTACTTCAAAGTTGATATTCGTACAAATAGGTTGTTCTAGAAATATAAGAGGAATGAATCCAATTGCTCCAAATAACATTTGATAATATGTAACAGTGATTGAATCATAGTGAGATGGAATTTTTTGTACAAGATAATTGTAGAATCCCCAAAGAATTCCTCCAACCAATAAAAGAATATTTCCTAATATGTTGTTTGATTCGTTTGAAAAGCCAGTTAATATAATGACACCAATGATGCTAATAAATATACCAATTAACATTCTCCTATTTGTTTTTTCGTGATAGATCATAATTCCGACGAGAATCGTTAAAGCAGGGAAGGCTGCTTCAATTAGAGAAGTCATAGAAGCACTTGTTAGAGATAAAGCAATATTCTCTAAAGTGTAGTAAATAGAGATACCTCCAATAGCACTTAAAATTATGACTTTCATATCCTTATTTTCAATCTTGTTCTTTTGGTGCGTAATGATGCGATAGAAAAATAATAATAAATAACTAATAACAAAGCGAATAAGGCATAATAATATAGGTGAAAAAGATTGGTATGTGATTTTAGTGGCAATGAATGATGATGACCACATCAACATTGCGAGTATTGCTGAGAGATAATATTTCATGCATGTATTATATTCAAAAATAAGCTTAAATAAAAGAAAATAGGAATGTATCCGGTTACATTTGAAAAAAGATTAAAAAACTAAAAAATGTTGTTGACTTAATTTTTTGTAAATGGTATATTCTTACTCGCTGAAAGGCAATAACTCGTATCACTGATATACAAATACGAGAGAATATATACAAACACATTGGTCATTTGACCAAGTGAAATATAACTTCAAATCGATGAATATTCATCGAGTGAAATATAAATTCAATCAGGACATAAGTCCTGCGATATATACAAACTCCGAGACGTTGGTCTCGTTTTTTTATACAAAAACAAGTATAATATTTTCAGTATTAAAAAGGGATTAATTATGATTTATATAACAGGGGATACACACGGTGGAATCGACGTTAGAAAATTATTGAATAAAACATTCATAAATAAAGCAACAAATCAAGATTATTTAATTATATGTGGAGATTTTGGATTTGTTTGGAATTATAAAAAAGAAAAAAGAAAAGAACGTAAATGGTTAGATTGGTTTGATAATCAAAAGTATACAACATTATTTATTGATGGAAATCATGAATGCTTTCCACGTTTAAAGGAATATCCCGAAAAAGAATGGCATGGTGGAAGAATACATGTTATTAGAGACAGAGTGTTTCATTTGATGAGAGGTCAAGTATTCGAAATCGATGGACATTCTATTTTTACGATGGGAGGAGCTGCTTCTCATGATAGAGGACCAGCTGTAGGGGATTCAGATGCTATTGTTGGAAAGTATTGGTGGCCTGAAGAAATTCCATCTCAAGAAGAAATGGATGAAGGTCTAGAAAATCTTAAGAAACATAATAATAAAGTTGACTATATTATTACACATTGCTTATCTACGAGTGATCAATATACTTTGAAAGGAGATGCATTTAAACCTGATGTATTAACGGATTACTTGCAAGATATAAAGAATCATATCAGTTATACACATTGGTATGGTGGTCACTATCATATGAATTATGATTTATGTGGGAATGTATCAGAGGTATTTAATCGTATTCTGGAAATTGGTGAAACTGTTGCTGCTTCGAAACCTTTGATTGGTAGTCCTATATATAAGAAAGAAAATAAGGTGTACTTTCATCATGATGGATTATGCTGTTGTGGTATGATCGTTGGTATCTACCCATGGGGAAAGAATCCTGTAAATAATCAAGCTGTTTATGATGTATTAATGGATGATGGTACATTGGTAAAAGCCGTTAAAGAAGAAGATATGTACGGATATTGCTGCTTAGAATAAAAAATGCAACTCATAGGGTTGCATTTTATTTGTTTAATCTTTTTTCAACATCTTCTTTGAATTTTTGAAATGTCTCTTCAGATAAATCGTGTTCTACTTTGCATGCATCTTTTTGAGCAGTTTCTTCATCAATACCAAGATATATAAAATAGTCAGTAAGAATCTTATGTCTTTCGTAGATTCTTACTGCAATCTCTCTTCCTGGAGGGAGAAGTTTAATAGAACCATCATGTTGCATTTCTATATAGCCATTTTCACGTAGCTTTTTCATTGCAACACTGACACTAGCTTTAGAAAAACCTCTATCTTCTGCGATATCAATAGAATGAACAGTTCCTTTCTGTTCTTCAATCATTAATATTGATTCTAAATAATCTTCAGCAGATTCATAAATTGCCATTGACATAATTAGGTACCTCGTATCTCTTATTTAATATTTTATCGAATTTCAAAAAAAATAAAAGCAATATGAATATTGTTAGCTGAAAAATATGAATTTTTTTGATTTTTCATTGCGGACAAAGGGATGAAATACTGAATGAAAGATGATAATATTATCGATATATATGAAAGGAATGAATTATGATCACTGTGACTGAACCTGTTACAAAAGAAATATTAATATCAGAATTAAAAAAATTAGGAGTATCTTCTAATCAGATCTTAGAAGTACATAGCAGTTTGAATTCTTTTGATTATGTGATTGGTGGAGCAAGAACCGTTGTTGATGCACTGATGGAATTATCTGGTGATACAGGTACACTTCTAATGCCAACACAGACAAGTGATAATAGTGAACCGAGTGATTGGGAAAATCCTGCAATTGCTCCAGAATTATATAAAACAGTTCGTAATTCTATTCCCCCTTATAATGCGAGTCTTTCAGATATTCCTTTCATGGGAAAAGTTGTTGAAAATTTTAGGCATAGAGATGGAGTTATAATTTCTAATCATCCACATGTTTCTTATGCAGCGTGGGGAAGATATGCAAAATTATTGTGTAACCGACAATCTTTACATTTTGCTTTGGCAGAAGAATCTCCTGCTGCAAGATTGTATGAATTGAAGGGAAATGTTTTGCTATTTGGTGTAGATTTTGATAAGGCAACATGCATGCATTTAGCGGAATATAGATGCGATGCTAGACCAATCAAAATTGAAGGAGCATGTGTTCAAACAGAAAATGGTCCAAAATGGAAAAAATATTTGGATCTAGATATTGATAGTGATGTATTTATTAAAGTGCGACAAATCATGCAAAGAAAAAACATGGTCAAGCAGACCATGATAGGTGGATGTCGTGTAATGTATTTTTCAGCTTCTGCTGCAATAGATGAAGCAACACGATATCTTGAAAGAACACAAGTGTACGAACTATATCGTTAATCTAATTTCCAATCATGTTGGAGGTATGCATTGGCAATGTCCTTGGCTGCTTCCAACATTTCTTTTTCAAAATCATTATCAAATCTTGATTTGATTGGAGAATCTAAATCAATTTCCATAATAACATTTCCATTAACAATGACCGGAACACATAATTCTGATCTGCTAGCGGAGTCGCAAGCAATATGATCCTTAATAGCTAAAACATCATCGATTTTTTGTGTAGTTTTATCTCGGTAACATTTTCCACATACTCCTTTTGTGAAAGGAATTGGAGAACATGCTGGTCTACCTTGGAATGGTCCAACAATCAATTGTTCACCTTTTACAAAATAAAATCCTGCCCAGTTTAAATCAGAATAGCCATTCATGATTACGCTAGAAATATTAGCGAGAGAAGCAATCATATCAGGATCCATTAGAAAGCCTCTTATTTGTTCATTTATATATTTATTTTCCATGCCATTAATATAACACATTGTTTAAGAGTGTGTTATACTTTAATTCGTGAACAGGGGTGCACATATGTGCTGAGACTACACCCTTATCACCTGATCTAGTTTGTACTAGCGTAGGGAGTTCAGTGTTTTGAATTTTCTGCGCCTTCGAAAATGGAGGTGTTTTTTTATGGAGAAGAGTACTACAAAGACGATTGCTTACCTTGCTTTATACGTTGCTTTATACGTAGTTTTAAAGTACGTAGGAAACTTAATTCCATTTCTTGTAATGCCAAATGGTGGCTCAATCGAGCTTGAATTGGTTGCGGTTTTCATCTGTTCTTATCATCTTGGATGGAAATTTGGAATTGTGGATGCTGTCCTATCTTGGCTAATTACGATTGTATTAGGCTTTCCGATGTATTTTGTTCATCCGTTACAAATATTATTAGATTATATATTACCTTTGGTAGTTTGTGGGTTAGCTTCATTGTTGTGGCCAATCAAAGAATCAAATAAAACAATTACAGTTATAATGGGATTGATTTTAGGCTTATCCGCATTCTTTGGAATTACGAATAGTTATGAAAATACAATTATATCAGATATTATTGGTGGAATTCTTGGGGTATTGATGTTTGTTTTTACTTATTGGTATTTACAAAACAAGAAAAAATATGGAATTTTTATTTCAATGATTTTGAAATATATATGTCAATTATTATCTGGAGTTTATTTTTGGTTTCCTAATGGTAGTGTTGCTGGAAGCAAAGAAGCATGGATTTTTTCTGCTGGTTATAACTTATGGTATAATTTAGTGACATTAATCGTTTGTATCATCATTGTCCCAACACTTATAAATCGTTTATCAAAGACAATCAAATTCAAATATTAAGAGAATAGAGGGCTTTCGTAGGAAAGCTCTTATTGTATTTTGGGAATAGGACAGTTAAAATAATATGGTTTTAGAAAGAAGGTAGCTATGTATCCAAAACCAGGAACATTTGTTCATATACAATCTTATAAACATGATGGAAGCTTACATAGAACTTGGTGCAAGGGATTTGTGTTAGAAGCAGATGAAGAACACATCGTTGCTGTGACGGATAGAGCTTGGGTCATTGAAAGTGATGGAAGAAGATGGTTGACAAGAGAACCGGCGGTATGTTTCTTCTATACAAATAAATGGTTTAATGTTATATCAATGATTCGACATGCTGGAATATATTATTATGTAAATCTTGCATCGCCATCGGTTTATGATGGAGAAGCAATTCGCAATATTGATTATGATTTAGATGTAAAGTTATATCCTGATGGTGGATATCAAATACTTGATGAAAATGAATATGCACAGCATGCTAGGGAAATGAATTATCCAGAAGATATAAAAGCAATTGTAGAAAAGCAAATGGATTTATTGATTGAAATGATGGATAAAGAAGAAGATCCATTCTCTCAAGGATGTATTGATAGATATTACAGAATGTATTTAGACATGTATCAAGATGAAAATTGATGCATGTCTTTTTCTTTCTAACATTTTTTAATAGTTCTATTCTGGAAGGAATTTAAAAAAAGTACTTTACAAAGAGAAGAAGAAATGGTAAATTACTAATCACATCGCGCAATTAAGCGTGATTACATCCAATTCCTGAATAAAAAAATAACATAAAAAAATATTAAAAAAATATTTTAAAAAATATGTTGACAGGGAGTAAAAAAGGGTGGTATACTCATCGAGCACTGTCCAAGAGGGCAGTACGGAAGTTCTTT
>CAVCCE010000062.1:0-7541 GCA_963600555.1 Duodenibacillus sp. | reverse complement strand
GTGTAGTTGTTTTGAATAAAGTCACGTACGTTGATGTCATCTACCCAATGTCCACCTTTAAAACTTCTCCATTCTTGTTTCATAGTTTTGTCCCTTTCTTTTTTATTTAACGGATTTCTCCGGTTAAAACTTTTTCAGCAGTTTCAATAGATTCTTTACTTGGACCTTCAACTCCTTCAAGAGGGTACTTTAGACCAAGCTTTTCCCATTTATATGCACCCATATTGTGGTATGGGAGGATTTCTATCTTTTTGACATTATGTAATGTTTCAATGAATTCTCTTGTTTTCTTCAAATCATTGACATCATCTGTCCATCCTGGAACCAATACTTGTCTGATCCAAATTGGTTTATTGATGGAATCTAGATATTTGTACATTCCAATGATATTTTCATTTGATTTTCCTGTTAAACGAATATGTTTTTCAGGAATGATATGTTTGATATCTACAAGAAGAATATCTGTATATTTCATTAATTCTTCGAATTTCGTAAACCATTCTTTTTCATATGTGAATGGTTCACCAGCAGTATCGATACATGTATTGATATTTCTCTGTTTTGCCTCTTTGAATAGTTCTAACAAGAAATCGATTTGAAGTAACGGTTCGCCACCACTAACCGTTATGCCGCCTTCACTTCCCCAATAACTTCTATATCTTTCCGCATGATCTAATATTTCATCAACACTTCTTTTATCTGTTGAATCCATGTCCCATGTATCTGCATTATGACAAAAGGCACAACGTAATCTACAACCTTTTAAAAATAAGATATAACGTAGTCCTGGACCATCTACAGATCCAAATGTTTCGATAGAGTGTACATTTGCGAGTGTCATGAATTCCCCTTTGAAGTTTGATAGTTTTTTCACTATCTAGGAATAAAGTACTCTTGTTTGAAAACGTATTCCTTGATTGTAATCAAATTTCAAATATTTTTCTCTGAATTATAGATTTCTAGTAATTGTTGTCTATCAATGACTTTTAACTTACCTTGTCCTAAACGTATAATGACTTTTTGTTTTTCTAGTTTAGAGATACAACGAGAGACCGTTTCTGGACGTAGACCAATAGAAGCAGCGATATCATCTAGTTTCATTTGTATTTCATGATTTGTACAAGTTCTATCTTTATTTAATAAGAATCCTGATAAACGAATGATAGGTTGACGAATGGATAATAATTGTGTTTTTTCTTTTGCTTCTTGAAGCTCTGTAGATAACATGGCAATCAGGGACATCGCAGCATTAGGATACTTTGTTAATAAACGCATAAAATCTGTACGCTTGATCTTACAAATCATCGTATCTGTTAGTGTAACGATATCATAGTGATATTTATAATCATTTAAAAACATATCATGCCAGATAGCTTGTCCTTCATGAAGGATATCCATGATATATTCTTCACCATTTACATCATATCTACATGTCTTGATTCTTCCATGTCTTATGATCAATACCGCATCGATTTGATCACCTTCATGTGCCAATATCTTTCCTTTCGGATATTGAACATGTTCAGAATTATTAACAAGATATTCTTGAACATCTAAAGGTAATGGTTTGAATAAACGTATTTCAGATGTACATAATTTATTCTTCTTTCTGAATGGACAACCAATTGTACTGATTTCTAATTCTTTACTCATGGGATTATTGTATAACAAGTGAATGCATTCGTGTTTAACGAAGCCCGTATTTTGTTGCGAAATAGTAGAAAATGGAATGGAAAACAAGAAATGGACTCATTAAAAATACCTACTTTCCTAGAAATGATATATCTATAACTTATTTATACATTATTATTGTTGGCAACCATTCATAACCAATCTTGAGAGAAATATTAATTATTTTGTTTTTGAAACTAGAATAAGGGTGTGTAATATTGAAAATATGCGCTTAAAACTGTAAAATTGTTACTTGTTGAAGAAGGTAAAAAAATATGGAAGAAAAAAAGGATAGAGAGTACTTTAGAACATTAGCACATCATTTGATGTTTGATTTATCAGATGAAGAAGCAGATAGTATTGTTCAAGAGTTTGGTACATTAGAATCACAGATGCATTTATTAGATGCTGTAGATACTGAGAATGTTGAAGAAATGGTTTATCCATTTGAACAAGAAACTACATTCTTGAGAGATGATGTTACTTCAAATGTTATTACACAAGATGAAGCTATGAGTAACGTTACAAAGAAATTAGAAGGACATTTTATGCTTCCTAAGGTGGTGAAATAAATGATTAAAGAAATGGCAAATGATAAAACAAATGTTGAAGCTCGTGTAAATGAAGCTTATGAAAAAGCACAAGCTTTACAAGATAAGTTAAATGCGGTCATTACATTTGTTGATCCAAAAGAACAATTAGAAAATCTACCTGAAGAAGGTCTATTTAGAGGAGTTCCAATTGTATTGAAAGATAATGTAAATACAAAAGGAATTCGTACAACTGCTGGATCAAAGATCTTAAGCAACTATGTACCTGTATACGATGCAGAAATCGTAACGAAGTTAAAAAATGCTGGTGCAGTATGCATCGCTAAAGCGTCTATGGATGAGTTAGCTATGGGTGGTACAAACTTGACATGTTTCACAGGTCCTGCATATAACCCATGGGATCTTAGAAGAATGACAGGTGGATCTAGTGGCGGATCTGCTGCACTCGTCGCTAGTGGCGTCGTTCCAATGGCAATTGGTTCTGATACTGGTGACTCAGTACGTAAACCTGCTAGTTTCTGCGGTATCGTTGGTGTAAAGCCAACATATGGAAGAATCTCTCGTTATGGAATCATTCAATATGCTTCATCTTTAGATCATGTTGGATATTTCACACGTTCTATTGAAGATGCAGCTGTTACTTTAAAGGTATTAGCTGGTAGAGATGAAAGAGATATGACTTCTTCTACTAGAGAAGTTCCTGACTATACTGCATTATTGAATAGTGATATCAAAGGAAAGAAGATCGCAGTGATTGGTAATGTCGTTGAAAGTATTACAAATACAGAAACGGTTAAGATCTTTAATGATTTGATGGATAAGTTAAGAGAAAAGGGTGCTATCGTTGATGTTTATCATTTCGATAATGATATGATGCGTGCAATTCTTCCTGCTTACTTCATTATTGCCAATTGTGAAGCTACATCTAATGATTCAAACTTAGATGGTATTCGTTTTGGTGTTCGTGAAGATGGTGAAGATATGGAAGCTATCATGACAAATTCTAGAACAAAGGGATTTGGTCCATTGATCAGAAGAAGATTTGTTATTGGTTCTTATGGTTTATTTGAAGAGAACCAAGAAAGAATCTTTAGAAAAGCACAGAAAGTAAGAAGAGTCGTTGTTGATGCAATGAATGAATGCTTCAAAGAATATGATGCTATCGTAGCTCCAGCAAGTGGTAATATCGCACCATTCATTAATAAAGATGAAGATCAGGATCAATTAAGTGATCAGTTATCTGATGAAAACTTGATTGCAGAAAACTATATGGCTATGGGTAACTTCTCTGGTTATCCTTCTATGACTGTTCCTATGGGATTTGAAGAAGGATGTCCTATTGGAATCAACATTACTACACCAGCATGGTGTGAATCTGAAATGTTTAATATTGGTTTAGCAATTGAAGAAATTACAGGCTACAAAGATATGAAAGCGGAGGTGAAATAAGATGGAATACGATGTAACGATTGGTATTGAAATTCACTGTCAGCTCAAAACAAATACAAAGATGTTCTCTGGTGCACCTACTTCATTTGGACGTAAGGCAAATACTTGCGTCAATGAAATCGATCTTGGTCATCCTGGAACATTACCAGAAGTAAACAAAGAAGCAGTTAGAAAAGCAGTTATGGCTTGTACTGCATTACATTTAACGATTGATCCATTAGTTAAGTTTGATCGTAAGAACTATTACTATTCTGACTTACCAAAAGGTTTCCAGATTACACAACAATTTCATCCTATTGGAAGAAATGGTTATGTAGAAATCGATACAAAAGAAGGTAAGAAGAAAATTAGGATCAATCGTATCCACATGGAAGAAGATACTGCTAAACAGTTCCACTTAACAAAGTTCTCTTTATTGGACTTCAACCGTGCAGGTACACCACTTATTGAAATCGTATCAGAACCTGATATGCATTCTGGTGAAGAAGCTGAAGCTTATGTAGAAGCTTTGAGACAGACTTTATATTACATTGGTGTTTCTGATTGTAAGATGGAAGAAGGTTCCATGCGTTGTGATACAAACGTTTCTATTTCTCCTAAGGGAAGTGGAAAACTTGGTACAAAATGTGAAATCAAGAATATCAACTCTATCTCACATGTAGGTAAAGCTGTTGATTACGAAATCAAGCGTCAGAAAGAACTTCTTGAAAATGGTGAGAAAGTTATCCAGCAAACAAGAAGATTTGATGAAAAGACAGGTACAACGATTGCGATGCGTTCTAAGGAAAGTAACGTAGACTATAAGTTCTTCCCAGAACCAAATATTTTCCCAATTCGTTTAGCTGATGAATGGATCAAGGATATTCAGGATCATATGCCTGAATTACCTGAGGCTAGAAAAGAAAGATATTCTAAGGAATATGGTTTAAGTGCGCATGATATCGCTATCTTGATTTCTAATAAAGAAATGAGTGAATACTTTGAAGAAGTCATGAAGTATACAAAGAATGCGAAACTTGCTTGTAACTGGTTATTATCTGAAGTTTCCGCATGGCTCAATACAAATGAAAAGACAATTGAAGATTGTGATTTGAAACCAGAAAATCTTGCGAAATTAGTTACTATGATCGAAGATGGAAAGATTTCAAATGCGCAAGCTAAACAAGTTGTTGATGAAATGATGCATGGTGAAGATCCTGAAGAAGTTGCAGAGAAGAAGGGATTGAAACAGATGAGTGATACTGGTGCCATTGAAACAATGGTCAATGAAGCTCTTGATGAAAATCCACAGGCAATTGAAGACTTCAAGAATGGTAAGAATAAAGCTCTTGGTTTCTTGATGGGACAAGTCATGAAGAAGTCTAAGGGCCAAGCAAATGGTAGTATCGTTAATAAATTAATCAAAGAAGAACTACAGAAACGTATTGGTGAGTAGTCAAATTCTTTCAAACAGTTTAAAATATAAGAAGGTGAGAAAGTAATATGACACAAATGAAGAAAAAAGAGACAGCAAAGTCTCTTAAGAAAAAGAAAAAAACACATCGTACTGGTATTCTGTTTACTGTATGTTTGATCCTAGTATTAGCACCATTTGTAGTGCTTGGTTGGATCTTATTCTCTTCTAGCTTAGATACAGGAACTCCTGTATTAGGTAATCGTTTTGAAGGTGATCTTGATCCAGCAATCACAAAAGATCAAATGAACCAAGTAGAAACTGCTGTAAAAGCACTAGAAGGACAGGATGATGCATTTGTTACAATGACTACAGCTACATTACGTGTATATGTAGATGTTGCGGATGATGCAAATGAAGATACAGTCAATGCGAAAGCTGATGAAGTATATAACACAGTTGCTTCCATATTAGATCCATCTGTTTATTTCACTAAGACAGATGATAAGAAGCAATATGACTTAGAAATTCATGTTTATACAAAACCTGAAAGAACAGATGAAGAAGGAGAAAACTTCGTCTATGTCATTGATACAAAGACATCAAATATGTCTGAACCTCAGAAGCAAACAGTTTCTGTAGCGAAAGATCAAGCAGTTGCTGATCAGTTAAGACAAGATGTCTTAGACCGTGAAGCTGCAGCTAGCGCTAGTGCAGAAGCACAGGAAAATGGTGGAGAAATCTCTGGTGGTGAAGAAGTTCCTGCTGAAGGTGAAACATCAGAAGAAACAAGTGAATAGAGAGTAGAAGGGACGTTAAGTCCCTTTTAAAAAAATTATGGAAATGAAGAAAAACGAAGTATTTACTGCGACATGTACTGGATATACTGATGATGGTGCCGGGGTTACAAGAATTGATGGCGTTGTAATCTTTGTGCCAGGTTTGATCGTGGGTGAAGAAGCAGAAATTGGCATAACAAAAATGAAGAATAACTATGGATATGGAAGAGTAGTAAAGATATTAAAACCTTCTGAACATAGAGTAGAACCAAGATGTTCTGTTTATAGACCTTGTGGTGGTTGTCAATTACAACATATGGATGATCAAGCACAAAGGGAATTTAAGATGGAAAAGGTGAAGGCTTGTTTTCGTAAGAATGCAGGTATGGAAATTGAACCACTACCAATCTTAAAAGAAGAACCTCATTGGAATTATCGGAATAAGGTACAGATTCCTGTCCAATTTAACAAGGGAAAAGTTGAAATGGGATTCTATCAGAATCATACAAATAGGGTCGTTGCGTATGATAAATGTCATGTACAAACGGAATTATCTAATGAATTAACAGATTTCTTTAGAAATGAATTTGAGAAATATCATTGTTCAAAAGAAATCAGACATGTATTGATTAAACATGCTCATGTGAGTGGTGAAGTAATGGTTTGTCTAGTTGTTAGAAACTATCCTTTTGATAATTCTGATAAATTAGTAAAAGATATTCAAAATCAATATCGTGAAATTAAATCACTATCATGTATCGTAAACCGTAGAGATGATAATGTCATTTTAGATGGAAAAGAAATCTTGATAGCGGGAAAACCATATATTGAAGAAGAACTACTAGGTTGTAAATTTAGGATCTCAGCACGCTCTTTCTTTCAAATCAATCCATACGCTACTAGAGTTCTTTATTCCACAGCAATTGAATACGCACAACTAACAGGTAAAGAAACACTATTAGATTTATATTGTGGTACAGGTACAATGGGAATCATTGGTGCTAAGAAAGCTAAGAAGGTCTATGGAATTGAAATCGTAGCAGATGCGATATTAAAGATAGCTCCAAAGAACTTGGTATATGTATCTTGTAATCTAGCTACATTAGATAGAGATGTAAAGATCTTAACAGATAATGGTTATCAATTAGAAAAAGTACAACCATGTGATATGTTTCCACAAACAGTTCATGTTGAGACGGTAGTATTGATGTCAAGAGTGCCCGAAAAAGGCTTGAAATAAGGGCTTTTCCGGGATTGATAAATTTCGCCATATCTAATCCGGACACTCAATTTGCCCGATTTTCCTTTTATCGGAATTGATCTAGGGGTTCAGGTTGTGACCTCGGATTAGATAACGCAAATTGAAACAGTGGATTAGATGTCAGGCATTTTGGCATCATTTTTGTGAAGCGAAAAAAGGCGACAACAAAATCGAACACTCGACCTAAAAGGGGGAGTTTCGAGACCCCGGATTAGATAATTGCGGGTTGAGACCTTGAGATAGATGTCGGGGAGGAGGACGTTTATGATTCTGCATCAGGGAAATAAAAGTATCGAATTTACAATAGCAAGCTACCAATATCCAGAAATGGAAGGCTCGAAAGAAAAATTTGATTATGATGCGAATTGGCTGATGTGTGAAGTCAGGTATTCAGATGACGAAACAAATGAAACATACCAGGATGCATGTCTCCTGAC
>CAVCCE010000061.1:0-7591 GCA_963600555.1 Duodenibacillus sp. | reverse complement strand
TTTCTACATAAGGCAATATAATCATCATTCGCTCCAAGCATTACTTGAGCACCTTCACGTACGATACCATTTTTATTGTATCTTGCATTACAGGTAGCCTTATGACCACACCAACACATAGTCTTAACTTCTTGTATTTCATCACATATCTCTAAAAGTCTTTGAGAACCTGGAAATAAATGATTTTGGAAATCCGCTCTTAATCCGTAACAAATAACAGGAACATGCAATTCATCTACTACATCAGATAAGAAATCGATTTGCTCACTTGTCGCAAACTGTGCTTCATCAACAATAACTACATCGTATTCTTTGATTTTATTCTTATTCCATAAATAGATATCATCTAATAATTCACATGGACTTTCTAATCCCATTCTACTCTTAATGACTTTAGCACCATCTCTAGTATCAATACCTGTCTTACATAATAAGACCTTTTGACCTCTTTCTTTATAATTAAATGCTACCATCATTGCGTTTGCACTTTTACTGGAACCCATTGCTCCATAATAAAAATATAATTTTGCCATAACCCTTCCTCAACTTCATTTATTCTATCATGAATATACTTCTCTAGGAATAAATATAATACGATCTACATGATCACATTTCCTAGCTCTATATACAAATGCAGCAGATTCAAAACAAATATACAAGTTACCTTCTTCATCCATATAACAATCTTCTGCCATAACTGGTAATTCAATTGTTTTTATTACATTGTTATTACGTGCATTAACATTTCCATCACTATCTTTTTCATTCTTTAATACTAGAAGTTTCGATTTATTCTCAGATCCATGTGATTGTGTAATAATGATTTTTTCCTCATCCAATGCCATTCCTTGTGCCATTCCATTTATATAATACAATGAAGTAGGTAATGCATAATCAACTGGATCTTCTTCATATACGTCAACCATTAGATTTTCTACAGTTTTTAATTCACCTGTCTCAGTTAATACAAACTGTTGTACAGTTGATTCCTTATCTTCACCACTCTCAAAATAACCAATATATAAAGAACCATCATAATAATTCATAAAAGAAGTTCTTTTCTGTGTATTGATTTGATACTGCATATCATACTTTATTGGTAAATTAAAATCCCCAAGATTATATTTTTCTATATGATTTAAAGATAAGGCACATACAAATGCCTGTTTCGCGTTATCTTCATAAGAACATACCCATATATTTTGATTAACACTATCATACGCAATAGAACCAACATGGCTCTTATCAGGCAATATAATTTCTTTTATGAATTCATGTGTCTTTCGATCAATCATATAAATCACTGAATTATGACTTTTTTTATAACAATAGGCGGAAATAAAAACGTATGAATCTGTTAAGGTAATCCCTTGAGGTGTCATAGAAGTACAAACACTAATTGAATTTGCGTTATTCTCACTTAAAGTTCGTGTTCTTTTTAGACCAGGAATAATATAAGAATTTTCTAATATAGATGACTCCACAGAATCACTAACATCAAAATAATTCTCAATGATTTCACTGAAGTCATTTTCAGAGTATAAAGAAGAAGTATTAGTATATCTAAGAAGTCTTATACGTTCGTATTGTTTATGTGAAGTGTATCGATAGTAGTATTCACCATCTTTTTTTGTCCACCAATATTGAAATAAACATAAGAAAACTATTACTGTAATGATTAAAACAATCGCAACTTTTCTAATAACTTTCTTTCGCATGTAAATATTCTACTACAAAAAAGACAGATCAAATTGACCTGTCTAGAGAATTCCAACTCTTTTGAAAATCGTATCTACATTTCTAACATGATACATAGGATCGAAACAATCTTCGATTTCTTCTTCACTTAGAGTAGACTTAACATCTTCAACAGATGTAATCAAATCTCTAAAGTTTAGATTTTCTTCCCATGCGTTGATTGCTTGTGGTTGAACAGTATCATAAGCTTTTTCTCTACTCCAACCCTTTTCAATCAACTTCAACATAAATCTTTGAGAGAAAATTACACCATTTGTTAACCAAATGTCATTCTTCATCTTTTCTGGGAATACTGTCAAGTTCTTTAAGATACCACCAAATCTATTTAACATGTAATCTAATAATTCAGTAGCATCTGGAGCTATGATTCTTTCAGCAGAAGAATGAGAAATATCTCTTTCATGCCATAGAGGAACATCTTCATAAGCAGTCATCATATAACCTCTAAGAACTCTTGCACATCCACAGATATTTTCACTACCAATAGGATTTCTCTTATGTGGCATAGCACTAGAACCCTTTTGTCCTTTATTAAAATGTTCTTCAACTTCTCTAACTTCAGTTCTTTGAAGATGTCTGATTTCCATAGCCATCTGTTCAATTGTAGAACCAATTAAAGCTAGTGTACTAAAGTAGTTTGCATGTCTATCTCTTTGTAAGATCTGTGTAGAAATATTAGCTGATTGAATACCTAACTTTTCACATACATAATCTTGTACAAATGGTGGAATATTTGCGAATGTTCCAACTGCACCAGAAATCTTACCAGCTTCTACATCTTTTCTAGCAGCATCAAAACGATCTAGATTACGCTTCATTTCTTCATACCATAGCGCAAACTTCATACCAAAAGTTGTAATTTCCGCATGAACACCATGAGTTCTACCCATCATGATTGTATCCTTATATTTCAAAGCATTTTCTTTTAAGATATCCATAAACTCTACGATATCTTGTCGAATGATATCATTTGCCTTCTTATAACGTAGACCATAAGCTGTATCAACTACATCTGTAGAAGTAACACCATAATGAACCCATTTCTTTTCTTCGCCCAAAGATTCAGAAACACAACGAGTAAACGCAACAACATCATGACGTGTCTGTTGTTCGATTTCATGAATACGATCTACTGTAAACTTTGCATTCTTTTTGATCTTTTCAACATCTTCTTTTGGAATTTCACCTAATTCGCTCCAAGCCTCATCAATCAAAACTTCAACATCCAACCAAGCTTGAAACTTAGATTCCTCTGTCCAGATGTTTCGCATTACTTCTCTAGAATATCTTTCAATCATAGAATTCTCCTTTTCTCCTTACTGATTTTCAAGAATACTTTCAACTTGCGTTCTAGCTTTTTCAATATTACTAGAAATGACAAGTATGATTTCGTTGTCATTGTGTTTTTCAATAGCATTGCTAATCTTAAATACTTCTTGTGGATAATTCTTATTACATTCGCTCTTTAATGAACTTAAATATTCATCTAAATAAGAAAGAGCTTTATCCATATCATTTGGGTAAAAGACACCTACCATATCATAATCCCCATCTGTATCAGAACGATACATACATGAATCATTAATAACATCTTTATCCCCAGAAAACACCATTCCTAATACAACTCTATTTTTCACTTGCACAAGACCATCCATATCTAATGCAGAAATAAGTTGTTCTGTTTCTAATTCAGCTTGTGATTTCTGTTCTTCTGAAGTAGTAGATGCTTGAGAAGAACTGCAACCACATAGTAGAACAATAGAAAGCAAGTAGATTACTAATTTTTTCATTAGCCTAAAATCTTCTTTATTGCGGATTCAGCTTTAGAAGCATCACTTGATATAACTAAAACAACACGCTTTCCATTACTTTCTACGACCGCATTTTTAATCTTTTCAACTTCTTCCCCAAAATATTCTTCAGCATTTGCCTCTGTTGATTCTAAATACTTGCTAATATATTCTTTCACTTCATCAGCATTCTTCGTTGCAAATACCGCAACAGTATCAGAATTACCAGCTTCATTTGCTAAATATACGCATGCATCACTATATAAAGAATCATCTCCTTGGAAGAATAGTCCTTTAATAGCACCTTCAACAAGTGCAGTATCTAAAGTATCGCCTAAACCTAATTCATCAATTAATTCTTGTGCTTCATCAGCTACTTTTGAAGTATCTTCTTCTGTTTCATCTGTAGCTTCAGCACTAGAAACTGGTTGAGAAGGTTTTTGAATCGTTACTGATTCTTCTGGAACTTCTGAAGCACATCCAGCAAGTAACGTAATCATAAGTAAACTACTCACATATTTCTTTAACATACGCATCCTCCTTTACAACGTGTCTAGTAATTTGATCTGCGAAAGCATCTGTTCCATCATAGTTCAAATGTAATCCATCCCAGACCCATTCCTCTTTTATTTTTCCTGACTCATCAATCATACCATCATCCGTATTGTAATAATAGACATGATGTTCATTTGCCATAGATTGCATCGTATCATTGACTAATTGAACTTGTTGCGTAACCTGTTCATCTGTTAAACCAGAAATACTTCTAGGATGATAACAAGACATGATATATATTTTTTTCGTAGGATCACTTGTTTTGATTTCATCAATGATACTTCCATAAGTTTCTTTCCAACTATCGAAATTATCACTACGTATTTCGTTGATACCTAGCCAAATATAGATATTCTTTTTTTCTGTTGTTGTTAACAATGTATATAATGTAGCATCACCAAACTGTTCACTCATATCAGCATTCAACATGTCATAGATACGAAATAGACTTAATGATTCACAATACCAAACTTCAGCACCTTTATCTCTTAAATTCGAATAAAGATATAAAGAACCCATTCTTGAATCTCCGCCAAAGAAAGTATCTGTAAAATAACTATCATCAACAGCTTCTTCTGTTGTAGGAACTGGTGAAGAATAATCATAATAATCAATCTTACGACAATGATATTCATGAGATGATGTAGAAACAGTTGATGCTACACTACTCGTTGAACACCCCATTAACATTGAAGATATTAACAACCCTTTTGCTATAATTCCCCTCTTCATGATCAAACCTCATTGATTAAACAAGTCTTCATTACCTTCTTCTTTATTAAATTCAGGAAGATCAGGTAATTCATCCAAACTCAATAATTTAAATGCATCCATAAAATCATCTGTTACAGAATATAAGAATGGTCTACCTGGAGCATCACTTCTACCATCTTCTTTGATCAAACCTCTAGCTTCTAATTTACGAATCATTACATCTGCACCGACACCACGTATTTCTTCGATTTCTACACGTGTAATTGGTTGTTTATAGGCAATGATAGCTAATGTCTCCAATGCAGCATTAGATAGCTTAGATACTTTATCTATCGCAAACAATTTCTTTGCAGATTCATGTACAAATGCTTTTGATAAGAAACGATACTTTTGACCATATCTTTCAATTTCAAATCCTCTACTATCATCCGTATAATACTTTTGTAATGAATCAAATAACGATTCTACTTTTTCTTCACTAATATCCATAGATTGAGAAGCTTGTTCAATCGTTAAACCTTCATCACCAACCAAGAATAACAACCCTTCTAATATCGCACATAATTTTTCATCATTTTCTTTCTGTGCAATTAAGGCTTCTTCTTCCTCTTGAATCGAAGGATCCATGCTCATCTGTTTATTTTCATCTTCTCTTGTTTCAACTTTTTCTATTTGAGGAAGTGTCATCTCTTCATCTAATTTTTTTAATTCATCGCTCATGAAACTAACCCTCCTCTTGTAAACCAGATTACATCATCTTCATCAACTGTAAATGCCAATGTATGTTGTCTAGCTAAATCTAAAACAGATAAGAATGTCGCAATAAACATCGGCATATCATGTACATCTTCCAAAAGATTTTCAAAACGGAATGTTTCTGGAAGTTTATCGAGCATCGCTCTAACTTCTAGTTCTCTATCTTCCATAGAAACTTCCTTAACTGTATAAGTAGATTCCATAGGTGTCGATAATCTCATACGCATCATGACCCTTTTCATTGCTCGCACAAGATCATAGGGATTACCAGAGTAAGGCGTTGAATCATCTTCTTTCATCCATTGTTCTACTTCGTTGGATAATGGACGACTCATTTGTAACTGTCTTTCTTCAAACAACACATTTAGATCTTGACTAGCTTCTTTGTATTGTTGATATTCAAGCAATCTCTTAACAAGTCTATCCTTTGGATCTTCTTCATAATCATCATCCAACTCAGCTTCTTTACCAGGCAACATCTTTTTTGATTTATATTCAATTAAAGTAGCTAGCTCAGCTAAATACTCACTAGCAACTTCTAAATGTAGATCGCTCATACGATTTAAATACGCAATGTATTGATCTGTTAATACATTCATATCCAAATTCATTAAATCCAATTCTTTTTCACGTATCAAATGCAGCATCAGATCTAATGGACCATCAAATGCATCGATTGTCACTTTAAATTCTTCCATAACACATTAAATTATAACAAAAATACACCTGTTTCTAAAGTAAAAAAGCACTTAAGTGATAACACTTAAGTGCACTATATTACTTCACAACGATATTAACGATCTTGTTAGGAATAACGATGACTTTCTTAACTTCACCTTCAGACGTATATTTCTTAACTTGTTCAAGTTCCATAGCTAACTTTTCAACTGTTTCTTTATCAGCATCCTTATCAGCTTCAAACTTACCTCTTACTTTACCATTGACTTGTACCGCAATCGTAACTTTATTAACAACAAGTTTGCTTTCATCATATGTTGGCCAAGCATCATATGACATATCTTCTTCTCCAGTTAATATTTCATTTAATTCTTCACAAATATGTGGAGCAATTGGATATAACAATCTTAAGAATCCAACCATCATATCTTTGTTTACTTTACCAACCTTATAAACATCATTGATAAAGATCATCATCTGAGAAATACCTGTATTGAAGTTCAAAGAGTCATTGTCTTCTGTAACCTTCTTAACAGTAGCGTTATAAGAATAATCAAGTTCTGGCGTTGGTTCATCAACTACCATTTCACTTGTAGCTACTCTATAAACTCTTTCCAACCATTTTCTAGCACCATCCATGCCCTTTGTAGACCATGGTTTAGAACTTTCTAGAGGTCCCATGAACATTTCATAAAGTCTTAATGCATCTGCACCATGAGATTCAACCAATTCATCAGGGTTAACGACATTTCCAAGAGACTTAGACATCTTAACGCCATTTTCACCTAAGATCATTCCTTGATGGAATAATTTTTGGAATGGTTCATCATTGAATACAACACCACAATCTCTTAATACTTTATACCAGAATCTTGAATACAATAAATGTAAGACCGCATGTTCAGCACCACCGATATAAAGATCAACAGGCATCCAATGCTTAATGAGTTCTGGATCAGCTAATTGTTTGTCATTATGTGGATCAAGATAACGTAGATAATACCAACAAGATCCAGCCCATTGAGGCATTGTGTTTGTCTCTCTAGTACCTTTAACACCATCAATTTCTACGCTCAACCAATCAGTAGCGTGTGCTAATGGAGATTCACCATCTTCACTTGGTTGATAATTTGTGACTTCTGGTAGTTCCAATGGTAGATCATCCATAGAAACTGTTCTCATTGTTCCATCTTCCATATGAACGATAGGAATTGGTTCACCCCAATAACGTTGTCTTGAGAACAACCAGTCTCTTAATTTATATTGAACTTTCGCATTACCACAATGATTTTCTTCTAACCAAGCAATCATCTTTGTGATAGCTTCTTGTTTTCCTAGAC
>CAVCCE010000060.1:0-7597 GCA_963600555.1 Duodenibacillus sp. | reverse complement strand
AATGACACAGATACAATCAATGACACTATAACTGATGGAGAAAATATTGATTCCCTTTTGCCATCTTGTAGACATGATAAATCTAAATAGTGAATCTTCATCAAAGATAGAATCTTTGAATATAACAAGTATGATCGTAACAATTGAAATGATCGTGACTGTTAGATGGAGAACGTGACTTGTCTTTTGACCAGCAGTTCTTGATTTCCAGTTCATACCGTTATGTGTCCAACGATAAAGGATAGAACGTGTTTTTGTAACTCTACCATTCGCTAATTGAACATCAATTTGTTCATTCTCTTGATCCTCATTTTCTTCATCTTCATCATATTCAATCTGTACATGATTATACATGTACCATAATACAGACATGAATATAACAAGAATGATGGAAGTAGTAAGAGAAACAGGGAAGGCTGTAATATTCATTGATGTGAATGGAACAGCGATATAAGTAATCATGTCATTGTATTCGCCTGATGCACAATAATAGTTTGTACCATCGATTTTGATGAAATCGTTATATCCAGATACAAGTTGTGCAGATGTCATACCATAAGTTGTAACATCTTTATCAATCAATGCTTCTCTAGGAAAATAAATAAATGTAGAATTTCCATTATCGTCAGGTTTTGTTACCGCAAACGCAAATCCTTTGTTTCCAGTACTTACGCCAGATAATACAGATGAAGAATCTGTATTGATCATGTTTTTCGCAATCTGTTCTGGAGTAGTTGATATCGTAACCATGCCTACTGTACGATGATTTTCGTCTTGGATTGCCTTACCCATGTATTGTCTAAGATTTCCATTATCATTGATCTGGATATCTTGAATGATCGTTGTTTTAGAACCGTTTAAGATCTGCCAATATTCATAAGATTGGTCGTCAGGGTTTGTACTGATCGTATAACTCCAGTTATCTGTATTTGAGGCAATAACTTTACCTTCTAGATCAAAGTACATAACAGAGTTTACTTTTAATGCATCTTTTAAATCTGACATGAAGTCCATTGTTAGATAAGATGGATCTACATTTTTAATGATGTAAGCCAGTTCATCTAACTTTTGTGAATATTGTTCGTTATATTCACTTGTTTGTTTTGTGACTGTATCATCGTTATCTTTGAGGGCATCTAATAATTCAGAACTTCTAGCTGTATTTGTGATAGATTGATCAGAAAGTGTAAACAATGTATTCATGTAGAATGTTACACCAAATGATAATATCGTTGCGACACTGACCAATAGACCAATTCTCTTATTTAAGATCTTCTTAGCTGCTTTTTCATCTTTGTTCTTTTTGATTTCTTCTTCTAAGAAAGTTGAATATAAGATAACGGCATTCATGAAGATGATGTATATGATAAGTGATAGGATAGCTGTTTGAGTATCTGTTGATGTGATTTCGGAATATGGAACAACAGTAACGATTATTCCATCATCTATTTGCTTGCAAGATGCAATGAATTCTGTATCACCGAATGTGAAAGTTAGGTCTTTACCATCACTTAATCTTGAGAATTCTAAACCAAAATCACTTGCTTGTTTTCCAATGTCTTCACTTGTTGGTGAATATAGAATAGTTCCATCATTTGCGTTAAAAGCAAGTACATAACCATTCTTGCCTACTGTAATGTTCTCTAATACAGATTGTAGAGAAGCGTTTTCTTGGACATTTGAATCCATTGTAGAACGATCGATTTGAATAAAGATGGATCTTGTATCATCGATCTTTGAAGTGTATTCAATTGGATCATCATCTTCACTCATCTTAGTTCCAGCATTGACAGTTTCCTTATCGTTTTCAATGATTGAAAGATAATTAATATCATATACTTCACGCATTTCTTCAGCGTAAGTTTCATTTAAATCAATATCTGTAATGTATTTCAATTGAAATGCTAGAGAATCAGCTTTTGATTGATACATTTCTTCATAAGCATCTTCAATCAAGCCTTCATCTTCTTTACTTTTTTCAATCTTTTCTTCAATCAATTCTAATTTTTCATGATTGTTGCTGTATTGATTGTTACATAAGATCTGGTTGTGTATTCTTAAAACACAACTGACTAATAAAATCGCACCGATAGCAGCGAAGATCACGGAACGAATGGTTATCTTTTTGCTTTTCTTCATAAACATGCCCCTTAATGTTATTAAATAGTTTAACATATTTCTGGATTGGACATTAAAAAATAGCTAGATTATCATGAATATTGAACAAAGATTTTAAAAGTCTATCAAATTGATATTGATCTTAATTTTGTAGATGTCTCCTTTGAGATTGATTTCTTTTACAGTTCCTGTTAATAGTTTGCCAGCATCTAATAATCGAGAAAATATCTCATTATCTTTTCTGGGAATGAAGCCTAATTTTATCTTCTTTTCATTCAGTACCAATATTGCTTTCTCATCAAATTTGTTTTCTTTGTCTCTTCTAAGAATCAGATGATCATTTACTTTTAATGATTGAAATACTTCTTTTTCTTCAATGTAGCTTGTTCCAGCAATATAAGTATCAAAAAGAAAGATTTCTTTTACAAGTGGTTCAATTAATGTAGTGATTCCTGAATCATTGATAATTGATACAAGTTCTGTGTTTGAAACTATTATTTTATTTTCCATAGAATCTCCTAATTGAGTATTGTTTGAATATCAAATTGTTCGAATATTTGTTGTAGTTGTGATTTGTATGCTTGATAATGATTGATTTCATCAGATAGCTCTTGTTTGTGCTCTTCAATATCTTCTTCAGATTCTAATATATAACGATACTGATATGGATTTGTATTCATGATTTCTTTTATTTCTGTTTCTAATTTATGAATGCGTTCTTCTATATCTTCTATTTGAATATCGTGATTTTCATCTAGTTCTAATGCATCTAATAACACTTCTATGTTTTTTAACTCATCTAAGTCATTGCAATTATACGCAAGTACTGTTCGATTCCATAATTCTTTTACTTCATCGCTTTCAAACGCATCAGGATTCATATCAGGGTGGATCTTCTTTGCAATCTTTCGATAGATTTTTTTGACTTGAGATAGTCTTTCGGCAGATATGTTCGTTGCGGTATTTGAAATATTGATATGATTGATAAGATCTTGTAGCTCTTTGTTATATTCCTGCATGATGATTTCAATGTGGGAATCCAATTCAACTTGTGAAATAACTTTATTTTGATTGATACACATTTGACAATACGTAATCTTTTTCTTGAGTTCAATACAATCAATCTTTAGCTGAAATGATTCCTTGATTAAGTCACCAAAAACTCGTAAATATTCTTCTTGGTATTCAAATGCTTCTTTTTTTAATTTGTCTCTTTGTATAATGAAATCTTTGTATGTTTCGTATTCTGATTTGTATTCTATTTCTGTAAGTTCCATGATTGTATCTCCATTTCGTCTATTTCGTAATAAAGGGATGAAATATGTTTATTATGAATGAGTGCTCTTGAGAAGAATTCATCTATATTTTCATAATTCTTGTTATCCATTGTGATATATACAACATCATTTTCTTTCTTAGCTTCGATGACATGGTCTATACCATAAGCGGAAATAAAAACCTTTGATGGATATTGTAAGACATAATATAGATCAAATAAATCTGCCTGATTAGGAATGAATCTAATGAGATTGTATAGATCATTAACAATGTACTTCATGATCGTTAGATCACCAAAGAAACTGTTGTAATGTAATCTTTGTGCTAGAAAATCTTTGGCAGTTAATAGTAGTTCAATAGCATCTTCTTTTTTATCTTCTTCTACATAGATCTTAGCTAAACGACTGTAGATTTCAGGTAGTGGATCAAATACATTGGTTGCATCTTTCACTTTTGGATATAGACTTTTGATGATAGTAGAGTATTTATCATAATCTTTCTCTACATAGTATCCATTACGATACATATCAGCTAATTTATAGGAAGCGACGATATTTCCTGTTTCACTTGCAAGTTGATAGTATTTGAATGCTTTTTCATAATTTGGTTCTGCCGTTCTACCATAGTAATAGATATAACCTAGACATTCATATGCAGTTGAATCATTTAGCTCAGCTGCCATCAAATAATATTGTTCAGCTAGATTGAATTGCTTGCGAGCATAATACCAACCACCTAGATTAATCATATAGTTTGATTGATTAGTTTCATGAATGAGGTATTCTAAAGATTCTGTAAATAGAAAATCATCATCTTCATTAGGATTGTTTAAATCATAATAGTTTCTTACATTTCTTTTTGCGGATTCAATTGTTAATGACATAAAAATTTCACCTTACCAATATTCTTTATATGAACTTATTTTTGTGACTGGTCTATATTTCACATCTTGATTGGCAGATTCTTCAGAATCAAATAGTTTTGATTCTCGTACTCGTATTCCTGCACATTCTTTGTTTTTGAACTTGATTGTATAGTTGTTATTTTGTGCGTTAATAACAGTAGCTTCTATGACTTCTGTTTTTGATCTAACAAAATATACAGTCTGACCTTTTCTGAATTTGTTCATATCCTTCCTTTCAAAGATAGTATACTAGTGAAAAAGATTATTACTGTACATAATTATGTACAGTAAATAGAAAAACTGAAAATATAATAAAAAAATTATTGCTATGAAGATGCGGTAAGTTAAAAGCAAACATGCCAAAGTCATATTGACATAGTTTAAGATAGCTTTTATAATCGTGACAGAATGAAAATGACATGTAAATATAAAAAGTCATCAAAGGAGGAAATTATGAGTTGTCATTATATTGGTGCTGGTTTAAATACTGTTACGGAAAAAACTTTAGAGTTATATGATGGAGGAAAGATTCAATTTGATGATGTGAAAGAATTACTGCGATCAATTAAAAGAGCTGTGAATTGGTGTGATGGAAATGAAATGGAAGCATTAGAATGCTTAGAAGATTGTAGATGCAGTAGATGTTTGAAAGAAACAAATAAGATTTTTGATCTTAATAACGTAAAAGATGGTTATATTCCATTCGGCGATCTCACAAGATTTTATGAGGGAGAAGGAGCACTGACATATTATGTCTGTGAAGATTGTTATAAAGAACTTTCTGAAAAATTCAATGAAACATTCAAATCAGAATAAAATAAAAAAAGTAGTACTCTAGCTCATATTAATTCCAGTTAAGGCATACTGTAATGTATCTAGTATAATAGAAATATCTATTATGGGAGATTGGTATGGTTAGAAAATGTTTGACTCAAGATCAAATGCTAAAGAAAATTGAGAAACTGGAAAAAGAAAATAAAGAACTTCGAGATGAATTGGAATACTTTAAAAATCGCAAAGCCAGTGGCCGTCAAAAACATAATGCTAAGTGGCAAGCAATCTACGATAAATTTGTTTCAGGATATGAAAATGGAATGACTATGGTGGAAATTGCGAAACAAAGTGGTGTTAGCGAAAGAACGATTTACAGGTATAAGGCTTACTATGATAGTATTAGAAAAGAAAATAAGTAATTTTCAGAAATGGTGAGTAATATGAAAATGTTAGAAATCGTATATAAAGTGGTATTTTGGTTCTTGAGCGTCACATTTGTTTTAGCTGGACTAGGCGGATTTATGGAAAGCGAATGGTTATGCGCAGCTGTAATCTTTGCGACTGGTATTGTGATTTGTCCACTATTTGAAAAATTCATGCGTTCTAAGTATCCAAATTATCCAAGATGGGCTTCGTTAGCGTTACTATTCGTTGGCTTGTTTGCGTTTGGATATTGGGGAATTACATTTGGAATGTTTTAAAAAAATTCAAAAAAATCATAAAAATGTTGTTTTATAACTGAATAATAACCATCTCTCGCTAGAATGTAATTACGTCATAGGGAGACGAAGTATGAATCGCATTTTTATGAATGAAGTAAGATGATGAGTAGAATCATGATCTTTGTGACATATCAAAAGAAATGCATAAAAAATGAAGTGTTGTAGAAGACACTTCATTTTTACTTTCTTGTTAATTCGAATGTTTTAATCAATTCCTCGGCATCAATTGTTTGATTGAATCGAATACTTAACATCGTAATATCATCGGATTGTGGTTCATCACCAGCGAATTCTGTGATTTCAGAAGAAACTGCTTCAATGAATTCCTTTGGACTTGCCTTTTCTAATAGTTTGGATATTTGTAACAAACGTGCATCACCAAACAATACTTTTTCTCCATCTACATCAGCTGTAGCTTCTGTAACGCCATCTGTATATAGATACAACATATTTCCAGGTTTCAACATGATTTCTTGTTTCTGATACTCTAGATCAGGTAATCCACCTAATACAAAGTTAGGTTTTGAAGGTAAGAAATCAGCTTTGCCATCTTGAATCAAGATTGGAAGGTTGTGTCCTGCATTACAATATTCAAGTCTACCTGTACGTAGATCTAATTTACCAATCCAAGCCGTAACAAACATTTCAGCATCATTATTCGCACATAGTTTGTTATTCGCTCTAGTCATGACTTTTGCGATGCTATGCTTTCTTTCACATAGATCTCTTAACATTGTTTTTGTTGTCATTGTATACATTGCGGCAGGAACACCTTTACCTGAGGCATCTGCGATAATGAATACAAGGTTGAATGGATCTACCATATAGAAGTCATAGAAGTCACCACCTACGACCTTTGCGGCATTCATACTAGCGTATAATTCAAAGTCATCTCGATGAGGAAAGTGATGAGGTAACAATGAATATTGGATCTTACTTGCGAATTCTAATTCCTGTTGTACTTTTTGTCTGATTTCATCACTGTAACTTTTTAATGTTTCAACAGTGCTGTTGATATGATTTGATAATTCATCAAATTCAGCATAGTTTCTAACATTGATCGTAGTGTCTAATTCACCATTAGTAATCTTAGTGAGATCTTCGTTGATCGTCTTGATATTTTTGATGATCTTTTTCTTTATAAGGTCATAAATCAAAATGAATAGGGCAGTGAAAATCAGAATCTCCATGAAGGCGATGATATATAAAGTTACATTTCTCAACATTTGATGTTGTTTTGATGTAATCTTATAAATGATTCGATAACTGAATAAACATGTAATGATAAATGCCGCAATGACAGTATTCATTAGCTTTAACGCAAAGTCTTGATTGATATGTAATCGATTATCAAAATAAAACTTTTCAGCATATAAATATTTATACAACAATATAGCACCAAATACTGCTATCGCATTGCATAGGACCATAGGAATCGTACATGCTTGTACATAGAAGAAAGCTTGTGATACGGATCGTAAGTTCGTTACGAGGACCAATAACATATGAAGCACTTCCATCGTTGCACCAAATCCTAGACCAGCTAAAGCGTTTGGAATCTTCTTTTCAAACAATGTCCAACGAATCAAAGCACTAAATATACCAGCCAGGAATGTGGATAGTGCACATCCAAACGCTGTTGTTTGAATGCCACCCCAATAAATACAAAGGTAACGGTAAAGTCCACCAATCGTACCGGCTATGATTCCAGCTTCCCCACCAAAGATAAATCCGGCACAAAGTGGACCGGCATCTCTTACGTTCATGAGAGCGCCATCATTTACAGCTACACCACATTCTG
>CAVCCE010000059.1:0-7600 GCA_963600555.1 Duodenibacillus sp. | reverse complement strand
TAGAAGCTGTAAAGATGTATATGTCAAAAACAAAATCTAGTAAAGAAGAAGCAATGGAGTTCTTTGAAGTGAAGGGGAGTCAAAGAGAAAAATTGTTACAAAAACTTTCATGAATAAACTAACTAAAAAGAGAAAGTGGATCCACTTTCTCTTTTAGATTTGATAATTCACCCAATTTCCTTGTTTGAAACGAATGCCTAATAATATAAATCTAGATAATTGATCAGATAAAACACCAATCCAAATACCAGTTAAACCTAATGGCCATACGACAACTAATAAGTATGTAACAACAGAACGGATGATCGTTACAGATATCAATGAAGCTACTAAAGTGTATTTGACATCACCAGCACCTCTTAGACATCCACCAAAGATGATCTGTGAAATTTGGAATAATACAATGATCATAATGAATCTTGCAATCAAGACACCATCTTCTAAGATGTTTTCTTGAGTGAAGAATAATCCAAATAAATTTCTACCAAAGAAGAATAAGATGAAAGCTAATATGATAGAAATAATAAGACCTACTGCCTGACAAGTATTACCATAATGTCTAGCTTTTTCTGGTTGTTTTTCTCCAAGAGCTCTACCAATTAATGCAACAGCTGCTACTTGCATACCATCACCAAATGAGAATCCTAACGATAGGAAGTTCATACCTACGTTATGTGCTGCGAATGCATCAGTTCCGAGTCTTGCAGCTAATAAAGCAGTAACTAAAAATCCAACTCTCATTGCGATATTTTCAGCTAACATATTACTACCTAGGCTTGTGATAGATTTTAAAGTATCAGATACAGGTTTGATCTTTTCTTTGATGATATAAGGAATTGATACATAACTTTCTTTTTTGAATAGAGAACGAATTGACATGATGGATGCAACGACAGTTCCCAATACAGTTGCGAATGCTGCACCAAATAATCCTAGTTCTGGGAATCCAAAATTACCACCTATCAATAGATAGTTGAATATGATATTCACACAAGATGAGGCGATATTAGTCGTCATCGCAATTCTTGTGTTCCCGCTACCACGTTGTGCTGCGTTGATTACCATTGATATGACATTGAATATCATTCCTCCTTGAATGACTTTAAAGTATGTAACAGCTGCTTCATGTGTATCTGAAGAAGAGCCAGAAAATTCAATGATTGGATCAGCAAAGATAATAGAACAAGCTGAAAGAATGATACAAAGAATGATAGAGATACAAACAGCAGTAATTAATACTTCATTTGCGTTTCTTTGATCATTTTGACCCCTTCTTCTTGCGACAAGTGCACTAACAGCTACATTGATTGCGAAGAAAAAACAAAGTGTAATAAATTTGGGTTGTGTTGTTAGACCTACGGCACTAACAGCGTACGTTCCTAATGACGATACCATCATAGTATCAATCATTCCGGCAAGTGAAATAAAGAAACTTTCTAATACTGCAGGCCATGCCGTAGAAATCGTTTCTTTGACTAATTCCATTCGATTCATAATATTCCCCTTATAATAGAAATAATTATATTCTTAATTAACTGAAATAACGTGCCGAAATGATTTGTATGGTAGAATGTTTAACGACAAAGAGGAAGAAATCATGAGTAGACAATATTGGAGACCATCAAACATGTTAAACCCTGTACCTGCAGTTTTAATTACATGTAGAGATGAAAATGGAAAAGCAAACGCAATGACAGCAGCATGGGCTGGAACGATATGTTCTGATCCTGTTATGGTATCAGTATCTATTCGTAAGAATCGTTATTCACATGACATTATTCAAAGAACAGGTGAATTTGTTATGTGTTTGACAAATAGAGAACTAGTCCGAGCTACTGATTATTGTGGAATCTACAGTGGTGCAAAAGTTGATAAGTTTAATTTACCTGGAAGATTACATATTACAGAAGAATCTGCAAAACTTGTTAAAGCACCTTGTATTAAAGAAAGTCCTGTATGTTTAGAATGTAAAGTAAAACAAGTCTTAGAATTAGGGACACATGATATGTTTGTTGCGGAAGTCGTTAGTACGGATATTGATGATTCTTTGTTGGATGAAAATGGAAGACTCGATTTACAAAAAGCTGATTTAATGGCTTATAGTCATGGAGAATATTACGCTCTAGGAAAGAAACTTGGGAAATTTGGATTTACATCTTTAAAGAGCGAGAAAGAAGAAAATTTAAAAGAAGTAAAGACACCAAAAGGTTCTCGAACAAACTTTAAAGGTAGAAAGAAAAATAGAAGACATGATAAGTAAAAAATGAAGGAACAGATCATCTGTTCCTTCATTCATTTTCAGGCATTACAAATTGTGAATTGTAGAGATGTTCATAGAAACCTTTTTCTTCCATGAGAGATTCATGATTTCCTTGTTCTATGATTTTTCCATCCTTCATAACTAATATGATATCTGCATTACGTATCGTAGATAGACGATGAGCAACCACAAAGCTTGTTCTACCTTTCATCAAAGTATCAAAAGCTGTTTGAATCTGAAGCTCTGTTCTTGTATCGATTGCGGAAGTGGCTTCATCTAAGATCAACATAGGCGGTAGAGCTAACATGACCCTTGTAATACATAACAACTGTTTTTGACCAGCAGATAAAGAATTTTCAGTGATTTCTGTATCCAATTGTTTAGGAAGACGTTTAATGAATTCCCAACTGTGTGCTTCTTTACAGGCATGGATGATTTCTTCTTCTGTGGCATCTTCTTTTCCAAAAGTGATATTTTCTCGTATCGTACCTTCTTTTAGCCAAGTCTCTTGGAGAACCATGCCGTAATTCTTTCTCAAGGAATGTCGAGTTACATCTTTAATGTTCTTTTCATCTACTAAGATAGAACCAGAATTGACATCATAGAATCTCATTAATAGATTGATGAATGTTGTTTTACCACATCCAGTAGGACCAACTAATGCAATTCTCATACCTGGTTTTACATCTAAATTGAAATCTTCTATGAGAGGCTTATCTTCATCATAACGGAAACATACATTCTGAATCGATACATGTCCTTGACAGTCTGGTAATTCTTCATTACTTTCAATTGGTTCTTCTTCTGTTTCAATGAAATCAAAGATTCTTTCTGCACATGCCATTGCGTTCTGCAATTCTGTTATGACAGAAGAAATATCATTGAATGGTTTCATATATTGGTTGGCATAAGATAACAGAATACTTAATCCACCAACTGTTAGATTTCCTTTTAGGATAAGATGAGCACCAAATAAGGCGACAAGTGCATAGATAAAGTTATTGACTGCTCTAGTACAAGGATTTGTAAGACTAGAATAGAATGTAGCTTTTTGAGAATATTCTTTTAATTCTGTATTGATCGTTTCAAATCTTTGAGATGCTTTTTCTTCATAATTAAAAGCTTTAACGATTTTCTCATTTCCAACCATTTCATCAATCAAAGCTGTTTCTTTTCCACGCGTTTCAGATTGTTTCTTAAACATCGTATAGGAATGTGTAGCGATGAATTTCGCAACCAAGAAACTTACAGGTGTTAATACCAATACTAATAATGTAATTTCTAAAGATTTTGAAAACATGAAATACAATGTTACAAATATCGTAATGATACCGGTAAATAATTGTGTAAGTCCTAATAACAATCCATCTGATAATTGGTCTGCATCCGCAATGATTCTAGAAACGATATCACCTGATGAATGAGCATCTAGATATTTCAGAGGTAATTTTTGAATCCTTCTGATAGCGATAGAACGAATATCTTGAACAACAGAATACGTAACATGGTTATTGATGATATTCATGATCCATGTAAGGATACCAGTTACTAGGATGATGATAAAGATCTTGAAGAGAACAGAGGAAATAGAATTGAAATCTACATTTCCTTTTTCAATGATCATATCGATCGTATTACCAAATAGGATAGGAGCGTATAGAGTTAGGATAACTGTGATAGCTGCTAAGATGATGGATAATAATACTAACCATTTTTGTTTACCAATCTGTTGAATGACTTTTTGAAGTGTTTTCATGCGATCACCTCCATTTTGAAATCAACTGGTTTTTCTTCAGGAAATTGAGAATAGTAGATTTCTTGATAGATGTGACAGTCTTTCATTAATTCTTCATGTGTTCCTTTTCCTACTAGATTTCCATCATCTAATACCAGAATCACATCAGCATGTTTAATAGATGAAGTTCGTTGAGAAACTATAACAGTAGTGATATTCGTTTTAGAAATAGCTGTTCTTAATCTTGCGTCTGTCGCAAAGTCTAATGCACTAGCAGAATCATCTAATAAAATGATTTCTGGATTTTTAACAAACGCTCTAGCAATCGTTAATCGTTGTCTTTGACCACCTGATAGATTTCTACCATTCTGTTCAATCATACAATCTAGTTGACCTTCTTTTTCTTCAACGACTTCTTTTGCTTGAGAAATTTCTAAAGCTTTCCAGATTTCTTCATCTGTTGCGTTTTCATTTCCGAGTTTCATGTTTTCTCTTATCGTTCCTTTAAATAGAACTGCTTTTTGAGGAACGATACTGATCTTTTGAAAAAGATCATCTTTTTTGTATTGTTGAATAGGAGAACCATCTATTAACACTTCGCCTTCGCTTGCATCATAGAATCTAGGAATGAGGTTTACAAGTGTTGATTTACCAGCACCTGTAGCTCCAATGATTCCTAAAGTTTGTCCTTTATTTAAAGTAAAAGAAATATCGTTTAGAGAATTTTCAGAAGCACCTGCATATCTAAAAGAAACATGATCAAATTGTATTGCACAATCAGAATCACTTGTTTGTGATTGTGTAGGGTAAGAAATACTGCTATGGATCTCAAAAACATTTTGAACTCTGTCTGCACAAGCTATGGATTTATCAATCGTGATGATCAAAGATGCTAGTTTGATTAGTTCTACAACGATTTGTGCCATATAGTTATATAGAGCTACGACATCACCTTGTGCTAGATTCCCAAGATTTACTTGTATTGCACCTTGTTGGATCAAAATGATCGTTGCGATATTGATAATGACATATGTCAAAGGATTCATTAATGCAGAAATCTTTCCAACAAATTCATTTGTCTTAGTGTATACCTGGTTTTCATGATCAAATTCTTTAACTTCATTTTCTTCTTTGCGGAAAGCACGAATGACTCTAACACCAGTTAGATTTTCTCGAGTCAAAGATAATACTTTATCTAATCTTTTTTGTACTTTTTTGAATAAAGGAATACTGACTAACATGATTGAAAAGACTACAATCAATAAAATGATGATAGTTACTAAGAAAATCAACGCAATCTTAAAATTGATCATGAAAGCTGCTATCATTGCTCCAAAAACAATGAAAGGACTTCTCAATAATAATCTTAAAGCGAGATTTAAACCGTTTTGTATCTGATTACAATCTGAAGTTAATCTTGTAATCAATGTATCTGTTCCAATCGTATCCAATTCACTATATGAAAGAGATTGGATATGATCGAATAAAGCTTGTCGTAAGTCAGTTGTAAAACCAACTGCACTCTTTGCTGCAAAGTATTGAGCTGTAATACTACAAGCCATTCCCACACAAGCAAGTCCTATCAATAATAAGAATTGTTGAAGGATATAAGTGCTATCACTATTTTTAATACCTGTATTGATGATATTGGCAATCAAAATAGGTGTTAATAGATCAAAGAAAGCTTCTAATAACTTAAACATTGGAGCTAATATACTTTCTTTTTTATAATTTTTTAAATAAACAAATAATTTCTTCATATGTTTCCTCTTTTTCGTGACTATTTTACAACTTACAAAATAAAAAAAGAACATTAGAGTTCTTTTAGTAGAGTATTGAATACTTTAGAGAAATCTTCTTGTATGACGAGGTTCGCCTGAAAATTGAATTTTGTATGTTTTTTGTTAATGATTACAAGATTCTTTCCACGATATTGGGAAACGATTTCACTAGCTGGATATACGACCAAAGAAGTACCTAATACAATCAAAAGATCAGCTTTCTTTGTATCAAGACGAGCTTGTTTAAATGTTTCTTTATTTAGGAATTCACCATAGAATGTAATATCTGGTCGAATGATTCCGCCACATTTTGGACAGCGAGGAACACCAGTTGTATTTTTGATGTAATCTAAGGAATATTTTTCTTTGCAATCCACACAATGATTGTTTAATATCGTTCCATGAATGTTATGAATCTTAGTAGAACCAGCTTTTTCGTGAAGCCCATCAATGTTTTGTGTAACTACTGTTACATCTTTTCCAATCTTTTCTAATTCAGAAATGAATAAATGAATGACATTAGGTTCTACATCAGTAACCAATAATTTTTCTCTGTAAAATTGATAAAATAATTCAGGATCTTTATTGAATGTTTTGATATGTAATATCTTTTCTGGTTTCTTTCCTTGGTAGCGATTGGAATATAAACCGTTCTTGCTACGGAAATCTGGTATGCCAGATAAAGTAGAGATTCCTGCACCTGTAAAAAAAGCAATCGTTTGGCTTTCATGGATGAGATCTTTTAGTATTTCAATTTTATCGTTAAAGTCTTTCATACAAATAATATTCTACATAAAAAGACGCAAAAGTATCAATAAAACTTATTGATTTGATTGAGTATTTCGATTGTATAAATATCCTTTTCTTGAGAAAATAAAGATATTAAATGGAGGAATGTATTATGACAACACGTAATATCGCAATCATTGGTGCTGGACCTGCGGGCTATACTTTAGCACAAGAACTTGTTAAATTGGGTGGTTATTCTATTGATATCTTTGATAAGGAAGCTTCTATTGGTGGTGCTATTTATACAGGTATTCCAGAATATAGAATGCCTAAGACATTTCTAGATAAAGCTTATGAAGGATTGGTAGAAGCTGGTGTGAGATTTCATTTCAATACTGAAATCAAGCCGGAACAATATGAAGAATTAAAGAAGAATTATGACAGGGTCGTAGTCGCAATTGGTGCTCAAGTAGAAAATACATTTGGATTTGATACTGGAAATGGTTTATTTGCGGGATTAACATTGTTATATGATCTAAATATCAACAAGAATCATGATGATTATAAGAAATATCATCACGCAATCGTATGGGGCGGCGGTAATGTCGCAATGGACTGTGCTAGATCTTTGATTCGTATCGTTGATGAAGTAACTGTTGTATATCGAAGAAGTGAAGAAGAAATGCCTGCGAATAAGGTTGAAATCAGAGATGCTAAGAATGAAGGCGTTACATTTAACTTCTTAGAAAATATCAAAGAAATCTTAAGAGATGAAAATGGACAAGTCGTTGGCGCAAAGGTCGTAAAGATGGAACTTGGTGAACCAGATGAAAGTGGTAGAAGAAGTACGCATGAAGTTGAAAATAGTCTTTATGAAGAAAAAGCAGATTTGATCGTTATGGCTATTGGTCAAAAAGTAGATTTTAAAGCAATTCATGATAGTCTTGAAAATACAGAAGGTCATTTATCAAATCAAGAAAATGTTTATATCATTGGTGATGCTAAAACAGGTCCAGCAACGATTGGTAGTGCTGTATTAGAAGGAAAAGCAGTTGCGAAAGAAATTGCACAATCTTTTGAGGAATAGGATAAAAT
>CAVCCE010000058.1:0-7619 GCA_963600555.1 Duodenibacillus sp. | reverse complement strand
TTACGGATTCTATTCAACGTGTATATCCAAATAATGTGTTTGCATCCAATTTGATTGGTTATGCGCAATCTGACGAAAATGGAGATACCGTTGGTAAGATGGGATTGGAATTGTATTTAGATTCTTATTTGAAAGGTACAGATGGTTATAGTTCATATCAAGTAGATAAAGATGGTTATGTATTACCAGGAATGAAAGAAGAGACTGTTTCTGCAGTAAATGGTAATAATGTATATTTAACATTGGATTCTGGAATCCAATCCGCATTAGAACAATCATTCCAAATTACAGAAGAGACATTTAATGCAGATAGGGCATGGGGTGGTGCAATGGAAATTAGCACTGGTAAAGTCATTGCTTGGGGACAAACACCATCCTATAATCCAAATACATTAGAAGATATTGAAGATTATACAAATATTGGCGCACAAACACCTTATGAACCTGGTTCTACATTAAAGACTTTTACGTGGGCTGCTGCAATTAATGAAGGCGTATATGATGGTAGTGCAACTGCTGATGGAAATGAATTCTGTTTTACATCAGATAGTAAAAATGATCCTGTACAAACATATTCTACGGACAATTATGGTTGTATCTATAATGCTAGAAAGAAACAATATGGAGAAATTGATTTGGATCATGGATTGATCTATTCGTTAAATACTGTTGCTGCTACGATCCAAACGCAATACATCACTCCAGAGACGCATCTAGAATATTTAAAGAAATTTGGTTTCTTTTCTAATGTAAATACGGATGGTCTGCCTGAAAGCAGTGGTTTATTGAACTTTACGTGGCCAGCTGATAAATTATCTTTATCATATGGACAAGGTAGTACAGTTACAATGCTACAATTATTTCAAGCTTACTCTGCGATATTCTCTGATGGAACTATGGTTAAACCATATTTTGTAGATAAGATCGTAGATTCTTATGATAGTAGTAATGTTATATATCAAGCAGAAACTCAAGTTGTTGGTAATCCAATTACAGCAGATACTGCTAAACAAGTCCAGTCTATCATGTATCGTGTTGTTAATGACGAAGATGGTTCAGCAAGATATTATCAAATACCAGAATGTAAGATTATTGCGAAAACTGGAACTACTCAGGTCGCAGATTCTAGTAGTGATGGAAATGCTTATGAAACAAGTAATAAAACAATTGTTTCATTAATGGCAGCACTTCCGGCAGATAATCCTCAAGTACTTGTATATTATGCATTTGAAGCTGATTATAATCCAAATGCTCATGCTGAAACGGAAGCAATAACTTCTTTCTTGCGTAAGGTTGCGCAAACATATGGATTCTCTGATAGTAATACATCATCCTCAGAAGATCAGACAACACAAGAAACGGTTACTGTTTCAACGATGCCTGATTTATTGAATCATACAGTTGATTATGCAAGTAATAAACTTTCCAGTACTGGTTGTGAAACAATAGTATTAGGAGATGGAAATACAGTTATTGACCAATTTCCAAAGACGGATAGTTCAGTAGTGAGTGGGCAAAGAGTATTCTTGTTGACTGATACGAATTCGTTTACGATGCCGGATATGACCGGTTGGACCAGAAAAGATGTATCGTCGCTATGGGCGGTAACCGGTTATGCATTTGAACTGAGTGGAGAAGGAACCGTAACATCTCAGTCAATATCACCAGGAACGGTTGTGACAAAGGGCACCACTATCCAAGTTGAATTTGGTTAAATTTATGTAATATAATATTCAAACGGCAGGGAGGGATTTTATGCCATTGAAGTTAGTAATTGGGTTTTGCATCAGTTTCGCAATAGTTATGATCGTGATGCCATCCTTTATAGAATATTTAAAAAAATTATCTTTTAAGCAGTCTGTTAGTGAATATGCTTTAGATGATGATAAAAAGAAAGCAGGAACACCAATCATGGGTGGAGTGCTATTTATTGTTGTTCCAGTAATCGTTACCTTGATTGCTTTTCCACAATCTTTAAGAGATATGAATGTTTGGATCATTATCTTAGCGTTTGTTGGATATGGTTTGATAGGATTTGTTGATGATTATTTGATTGCAGTAAAGAAAAATAATGATGGATTATCTCCGTTACAGAAATTCACGATGCAAGTTGTATTGGCAGTTGTCTTCTTCTTCCTATATCGAATAAATGGAGCCTTAGAAATCGTCTTACCATTCTCTAAAACAACAGTTTCATTAGGATGGTTGTATTTCTTACTTGTGTTATTTATGTTTGCTGGAAGTTCAAATGCTGTGAATCTTACAGATGGAATGGACGGGTTAAGTAGTGGCGTAACGATCATTGCTTTAATTCCATATGCAATCATTACTTATGTACAAAAAAAATATACAGTATTGATGTTTGTTCTATGTTTGATTGGTTCATTGCTAGGTTATCTTTATTACAATAAGAAACCTGCTCGTGTATTTATGGGTGATACAGGAGCACTAGCGCTTGGTGGTGTTTTGGCTGGACTTGCTATGGTGACAAAAACGGAACTAGCTTTGATTTTTATTGCTGGGGTACCAGTGATTGAGACATTATGTGTCATTATTCAACAAGTATCTGTTAGAACAGTACATAAGAGAGTATTTACATATACACCTATTCATTATGCATTTAGAATCAAAGGAATGCCTGAAGTGAATATCGTAAAGATGTTTTGGGTCGTTGAAGCAATATTTGCATGTATTGGATTATGGATTGCATTACATTAAAAGTTCCAAAAAAAATTGGAGCTTTTTTTAATTCGTTACTGAATATTCAAGATATTTTGGTATAATGATTTGGTTATCAATGGAGGAAGGAATGAATCTAGAAGTATTTGATGTTAACAATACATATATTCAACTTGTGATGGTCTTGAAGATGCAACAGTTGAAAAAATCAGACATTCCTACTCTGAGATATGAAAATCTAGAAGACTATTTATCCGATAGTCTATGGAAGAAAGATTGTCCTAGATCCTTACATTCGGCAATCAATCAAATATTATCTGTAAAGGCACAAGATATAGTTCGATTTCTAGCTAAAGAAGCAATCGTTCAAAGTAAAACAAAGAATATTAGTGAATTTGCAGATCTCATTGGAGGAAATTAAAATGGCAAGTAAAGGAAAAACAAAGAAGAGTAAAATTGCGTTATTTGTTGGAATCGTTGTTGTTTTGTTTGCATTAGTTGCGACAACATTTCAAACAATTAAGTCCAATTTGAATCTTGGTCTTGATCTAAGAGGTGGATTTGAAATCTTGTATCAAGTAGAACCATTAAATGATGATTCATCAATTGACATGGATGCAGTTGTTAACTCAATTTCTAAACGTGTTAACGTTTTAGGTGTATCAGAACCAAGTATTTCTGTAGAAGGTGATGATAGGGTCAGAGTTCAATTGGCAGGCGTAACTGATCAGGATTCTGCTCGTGAAATGATTGGTACAACAGCTAATCTTACATTTAGAGATGTAGATGACAATGAATTGGCTGATTCATCAATTCTTACAGAAGGCGGAGCTTCCTTAGCGTATGATGACAATGGAAATGCAGTTGTATCTTTAAAAATCAAAGATCAAGATAAGTTTGCTGAAATTACTAAAGAGATTTCTGAAAAGTCTTCTGGTAGCAATATCATGGTTATTTGGCTTGATTATGAAGAAGGTGATTCATATACAACAGAAGCAGCTACTGCTAATAAGGGTGGAGAACCTAAATATATCTCCGCTGCTACTGTTAGTTCTGAAATTTCTGGTGACTGTCAAATTTCTGGTAACTTTACAGAAGAAGAAGCTAGAGAACTTGCTAATTTGATTAATTCAGGTTCTTTACCTGTTAAGATGACAGAATTATCAAGTAACGTTGTTTCTGCACAGTTTGGTCAAGATGCTTTATCTAAGACAGCAATTGCTGGAGCAATCGGTATCGTATTAGTTATGTTATTCATGATCATTAAGTATAGATTACCTGGTATTGTTTCTGCTGTAATGCTTGTAGCTTATGTTTGGGCAGTATTTGGACTTTACTCATTAATGGGTGCTGTATTTACATTATCTGGTATTGGTGCTCTTGTTCTTGGTGTAGGTATGACTGTCGATGTTAATATCATTGACTTTGAAAGAATTCGCCAAGAACTATACAAGGGTAGAAGTGTTCCTAATGCAGTTAGAGAAGGTCAAACAGTTTCCTTCTCCGCAATCTTTGACTCACAGTTCACTACATTTATCACTGCGTTGATCATGTATATCTGGGGCAATGGTACTGTTAAGGGATTCGCAACAATGTTGATCATTACAGTTATCATGACAATGATCTTAAACGTAGCTTTATCTAGAATCATGTTAAAGTTGATCGTTGATTCTCACATTGCTGATAATCATCCAGAATGGTTTGCAGTCAAGAAAGATCAGATTCCTGATGTATCCAAAGGTCAGTCACAATTCTATACTGGTACACACCATGTAGACTATATTGGTAAATCTAAACTTGTTATTCGTGTTGCATTGGCAATCGTTGTTGTAGCTTTAGGATTCGGAATCTTTAATACAGCTAAAGGCAATGGTTTTGTTGAACTAGGTATTGATTTTGCTTCTGGTACAAAATTAACGATTACAAGTGAAGATACGATTACTGTCGATGATGTTCAAACAGAAATGGAAAAGCTTGGATATGATGATTTCTCATATCAGTCAGCTGGTGATAATTCTGTTTATGCAACAACGACACAGACATTTGATACAGATGAATTAACTGAAATCAAATCAGAATTAAAAGAAGTATTTGGTGAAGAACCAGGTGATAACGTTGTTACTCCGGTTGTAGGTAAGGATCTTGTTAAGAATGCTATTATCTTAACAATCGTTGCTTGGATTGCAATGCTTGCTTATATTACGATTCGTTATGAATGGGATTATGCTTTAGGATGTTTGATAGCATTGTTCCATGATGTATTTATGGTTTTGGCTTTCTTCATGATTGCTAGATTAGAAGTGAATACGGAATTGATTTCTGTATTATTAACGATCATCGGTTATTCTATTAATAACTCTATTATCGTATTTGATAGAATTCGTGAAAATATGGCTTCTAAGAAAGGTAAGTTATCTAGAGAGGAATATAGTGAAATCGTTAATGATTCTATGGATAGCACGATCAAGATGTCTATCTATGGTTCTTTAACTACATTGTTCCCTGTTATCTTCTTATTGGCTATGGGAAGTAATGCTATCTTGACTTTCAATATTGCTATGATGATTGGTTTGATTGCTGGTACATTCTCATCCATCTTCATTGCACCAAGAGTTTGGGTATTCTGTAGAGAACATATGAAGTATGACAACAAGAAACCTAAGCAGAAGAAAAAGAAAGAAAAGAAAGAACTACTTGACGAATATACATTCAAAGGTATCAATGCTTAAGGTATAATAATAGACAGTACTTTGTACTGTCTATTTTTTTGGAGTTTGAAAGAAATGAAGATGAAAGCTGTATTGTTTGATTGTGATGGATTGATGTTTGATACAGAAAGAGTATCACAAGATATGTGGAGAAGAATTGGAAGAGAATATGGTATTGAAATACCAGATGAAGTATTTGTAGCGATAACGGGAGTAAAAGATGATCATCTATTACAACCATTTTATGAGAAGATTCCACATTTAAAAGATGTTAGAAATGATGCAAGAAAGAAGCGTTTTGATTTAGACTTTTGGTCTTCATTTTATCCAGATGGAATTACAAAAAAGGGATTAGTAAAATTGAATTATTATTTACATGAAGAAGGAATTGCTTGTGGAGTGTGCTCTTCTAGTAATAAGGCGTATGTAGAAACGTTACTTCGTACTTCTAGTGTCCCTTTATATTTTGATACAATTATAGGTGGAGATATGGTCACACATGGGAAACCAGATCCAGAGATTTTCTTGAAGGGTGCAGAAGTATTAGGTGTTGAGCCTAGTCAATGCTTGGTTCTAGAAGATTCTAAAATGGGTATTTTAGCTGCAAGAAATGCAGGTATGCATTCTTGTTTTATAGAGGACACGATTCATCCGGATGAAGAGATGCTACAAGCAATTGAATACAGAAAAGATGATTTAGGTCTAGTAATCGATCTATTGGAGAATGAATTATGAATTATGAAGAATTAAGAAAAGAATATACTGAGTTTTATTATCATGGTTATGATATCGAAGATCTAGGTGATTCTTATCGCTTTACATATCATTTGGAAACTAAAGGATTGTCGGAATTTGAACCAACAATGACAATTCCTAAGCCTTCTAATATTCCTTCACATATCCATACTAGACTTGTGAAGGAAGCTGCTTTTTCATTAGGGATGGTTGAATTGATATCTTATTGGAAGATTGCATGTCCAAAGAATGTGTATATTGAATGTAATCGATTAGATGAATATCAATTAGCTTGGTGGAAGAAGTTGTATTTTCATGGCCTAGGTGAATTTTTCTATATCAATCATATTCCTTTAGATCCAGAAGGATTTATGTCACTTCATTCTATTGGAGAAAAAATCAATGGGGAAGATTATATAGCTGAAGTGAAAGGAAACTTGATACCTGTAGGTGGTGGAAAAGATAGCTTTGTATCCTTAGATCTTTTATCTGAATATAAAGATGAAAATTGTGCTTTCATTATCAATCCCGTTATCTCTGCAGTGAATTCAGCGCATGCTGCGGGATATAAAGAAGGAAAAGATTTGATCATTAATCGTCGTACTTTAGATCAAAGAATGTTGGATCTAAACAAAAAAGGATATTTGAATGGTCATACACCATTCAGTGCCATGGCAGCATTTGCATCTTATTTAACTGCTTTGATTTATGAAAGAAAGTATATTACGTTATCTAATGAAGCAAGTGCGAATGAATCTACGATCAAAGGAAGTACTGTAAATCATCAATATTCTAAGACATTTGAATTTGAAAAAGATTTCCAAGAGTATTGTGAAAGATACCTTACAAATGATATTGAATATTTCTCATTGTTGAGACCTTTATCTGAATTACAGATTGCTGGATTATTTTCTAGATTAGATGATTATTTACCTGTATTTAGAAGTTGTAATGTTGGTAGTAAGACAGGTGAGTGGTGTGGACATTGTGCAAAATGTTTATTTGTATGTTGTATCTTAAGTGCATACCTATCAGATGATAAGATCGTTGATATATTCCAAACAGATATGTTGAATGATGAATCCATGAAAGAATTGTTTGAACAATTAACAGGTATCTTAGATGACAAACCATTTGAATGTGTGGGAACAAGAGACGAAGTGAATATTGCGGTATGTATGTCTATTAGACATCATGAAAAGACTAACAAGTCATTACCATTGTTATATTCATATTACAAAACAACAAAATACTATGAAGTATATAAAGATAAATCAGTAGATATGTTGTCATTCAATGAAGAAAATAATCTTCCGGAACAATATAAAGAATTAGTAAAGAGAAAGCTGCGTGAATTCTAATGTACGAAAATTGGAAAAAAGAATTTGAAGGAAAAAAAATTTGCATTTGGGGATTTGGAATAGAAGGAAAATCAACATATGCTTTTATTCGCAAATTATTCCCTGAGATGGAATTGACGATTGCGGATGGTGGAAA
>CAVCCE010000057.1:0-7697 GCA_963600555.1 Duodenibacillus sp. | reverse complement strand
GTGTGTAAGACTAATACCCATAGCTTTGTGATAAAGCCGTACAAGGTCATGCGGTACTCTATGAAACAAGAATCCCACTACTTTAGTGGTGGGAGTGTCAATTTTTTAATATGAAAAAGCATCATCCCTTTGGTGAAGGAATGGATGCTAATTTGCGATATTGGATTGGAGTCATTTTATATTTTTCTTTAAACAATTTAATATAATAAGCACTTGAATCAAAACCACATGATAGTGCGATATTTTGAGCGGTTGCTTTGGTTGTTTTTAGTAATCTAGTAGACATATCTAATCGAAATGAATTGAGATAAGCTACTGGTGAAGTATTTAGATAATGTTTAAAGATATCACAACAAGTATGCGTATTGATGTTAGCTGAATCAGCTATATCAGCTAGAGTGATCTTTTCTGGATAATGTTCGTAGATGTAAGCTATCATCTTTCTTTCTAATTCACCTAGTGGAGTGATTTGTTTAAATGCAGGATTTCTATTTGCGAATTCTTCAATTATTACATTCATGATGAAGATAAGATAAGCTATAGCTGTTAGGTAATAGGAATGTTTATGTTCCTTGTGCAGGTCAATGATTTCTTTCATCCATTTATTACATTCGTTTGATTGTTTAGTGTTTCTTGGAAAGTAAAGATATTCAATCGGATTAATACCTGAAATTGGCTCCAAGAACGTATTATAAATCGTTTTATTTCCTGTAAGGATAGATGGTTGAAATACGATCATATAAACTTCAACTTGATCACTAATTACACGATCATAATGTAGTACTTTGCTGTTAATGAATAAGAAGTCGCCTGGCTGTAAGACTAAATCATCATCGTTGATGCGGTACTCATATTGTCCCTTTGCGACATATACCAATTCAAAATCATCATGCCAATGTGGCATTGTTTGAATACTAGAAGAATCTTTGATATAGTGCTTGATTCTTAATGGAATATTAGGGTCTTCATAATGTGGTACCGCTAGCTCTGTTTCTTCGAAATTCATAATTTTTATATGACTCCTTCATTTCTATTATATGATAAACATCAAAATTACACTATTCTTATATCAAGAAAACAAGAGGTAAATATGATGAAAAAGATTACACTATTCTGTTGTGCTGGAATGAGCACAAGTATGCTTGTTGAAAAAATGAAACAAGAAGCAACGAAACAAGGTAAAGAATATGACATTGCTGCATATTCACTAAATGATTTAGATAATCATGGTGCTGATTCTAATGTCATTCTTCTTGGACCGCAGGTACGTTATGCTTTAAGCAAAGTTCAAGGTAAATATCCTGATGTACCTACAGCTTCTATCGATATGAGAACATATGGTCTCATGGATGGTAAAGGTGTTCTTGAAGAAGCTGAAAAATTAATGAAATAATTAAATAGATTCGAAAGTGACTTTCTTGAAATGCGGTCCGCCATAAACCGCATTTTTTGATTTCTTTACACAAAAATGAAAACGCTTTGATAGAATAGTAGTAGGAAATAAGGAGATTAAATAAATGGCACATTTTCCAGAAGGATTTTTATGGGGTGGCGCAGTAGCTGCTAACCAGTATGAAGGTGGTTGGAACCTAGGTGGTAGAGGTCCAGCTATGACGGATGTAACAACAGGTGGAACTGTTAATGAATCAAGAAAGATTACTTATATTGATAAAGATGGTAATCATTGTACTTTAGAAAGAGAAGGTAAATTACCAGAAGGTGCGAAGTATGCAGTATTGGATGAATATCATTATCCAAACCATGAAGCAGTAGATGGTTATCATCACTATAAAGAAGATATCGCATTATTTGCAGAAATGGGATTCAAACAATTTAGAATGTCTATTTCTTGGTCAAGACTATATCCTACAGGATTAGAAAAAGAACCAAATAAAGAAGGTGTTGAATTCTATCGTGACATGTTCAAAGAAATGAAGAAGTATGGTATTGAACCACTTGTTACGATTTGGCATTTTGATACACCATTGTATCTTGAAGAACACTGTGGTGGCTGGCTAAACAGAGAAACAATTGATCATTTTGTTCGTTTCGCAACAACATGCTTTACAGAATACAAAGGACTTGTACACAATTGGTTAACATTTAATGAAATCAATAATACGATCATGTTCTTAGACTTCGCTGGTGGCGAACATTCTGATGAAGAATATCAGGAAGCATACCAACACCTACATTACAAGTTTGTAGCTTCTGCTAAGGCAGTACAGATTGGTCACGCAATCGATCCAACAAATATGATTGGTTGTATGATCTGTGGTATCACAAATTATCCAGCAACATGTGATCCTAAAGATATCTTGGCATGCCAACATCAATGGGAAAAGAACATCTACTATTGTGGTGATGTTCAATGTTTAGGTGCTTATGGTTCTTACGCAACAAGATTATGGAATGAGCACAATGTTAAACTAGATATTACAGAAGAAGACTTAGATGATTTCGCAAGAGGTACTGTTGATATGTATACTTTCTCTTATTACATGTCTTCTTTAGTAACGACTCATAAGGTTACAGATAAGGTATCAGGTAACTTCTCATCAGGTGCTAAGAATGAATATCTTGAATACTCTGATTGGGGATGGGCAGTTGATCCAGATGGATTGCAGTACTATCTAGAAATGATCTATCAAAGATATAACTTACCACTCATGGTCGTAGAAAATGGACTGGGTGCATACGATACAGTAGAAGCTGATGGTTCAATTCATGATCCATTTAGAATTGATTACTATCGTAAGCATATCGCTGCTATGGACAAAGCTATTGCCAATGGAGCTGATGTCATTGGATACACAACTTGGGGATGTATCGATGTAGTATCTGCTGGTACAGGTGAAATGAGAAAGAGATATGGATTCATCTATGTTGATATGGATGATGAAGGTAAGGGAACTATGAACCGTTCTCGTAAAGATTCTTTCTTCTGGTACAAGAAAGTCATTGCTTCAAACGGTGAAGATCTAGCTGACTAATAAATGAAGACCTTGTAGGAAACTACGAGGTTTTTTTGTGGCTGAATTTGTGATAAAGTATTCCGTATTATGAAAGTAATCAAGTATCAAGAAAAGTATAGAGAAAAGTGTCATGATATCTGTATTCATACAGGTAGTCCTGACAATTTAATTAATAAAGAACATCATGATTTTTCATTGTTGATGTATTGTGATCCGTATTTAGATCATGGTAGATGCTTTTTATTGGAAGATGATAATGAAGAAGTACAAGGATATATCTTATGCGCAGAAGATGCGAAAGAATTCTTAGAATATATTCCGAGATACTTTGAAAGAATCAAAGAAGTTGCACCTTCCTTTGTGTATCGCTGTGATGTATCAGAATATGAAAAATACATGAAAGATTATCCTGCACATCTTCACATTGATATCTTAGAAGCGTATTGTGGTAAAGGTAGTGGAACATTACTTATGAATACACTACTAGACTCGCTTAAGAATGATGGAATCAAAGGAATCATGGTGGGTGTAGCGAAAGACAATACTCGTGCATGTTCCTTCTACAAAAAGATGGGCTTTCAGATATTAGAAGAATCTGAAGGTGGATATGTGATGGGGTAACAGTTATGAGATATCCAATCAAAGAAATATTCAATATCGCTGAATTAAATAAACCACTCCCTTCTACAACGATCCAAGAACAGATAGCGGATGGAGTGAATGTATTTTCATTGGGAACAGGAACAAGTATTTCTCCGGAAGCTTTTCATATCTATAAGATGATATTTGTGAAACAAGGGAAGATCAGATTTACTATCAAAGATGATAAAGGTTTTCCAGTTTCTCAAGAACTTGAAAAGAATGATGGAGTTGTAACAGAAAGAAACAAAGTCATCATGATAGATGCTGAAGAAGATAGTGTCTATTTAGAAATTATGTTAGGAAGAACTGTCAATCATATGATCAAAGAAGTGGGAGAAGTCTTTTCTATTTCTAAAATAGATGATTATATTGAAAATAACTATACAATAACAACGATTATTTCTAGTGGTTTTGTTGATGTGAAATTGATTTGTATGGATAATACAGAAATTGATAAAACAATTGATACAACGACTATGATATTTGGTTATGAAGGTACATGTGAATTAGAAGCGGATGGAGAAAAGTTTATTATTGAGCCAGATACTTCAATGAGATTCCTTCCTGGAACACATCTAAATGCAAAGTCTTATGACTCTAAGGCGAAAGTAGGTGTAACGAATTTCTTTATTTAACAGAAATCTAATTATGATTTCTGTTTTTTCGTATATACTTAAGACATGAAGAAAATTATATTTTTAGATATTGATGGGACATTGTATTCCACAAAGATTGGTAAGATACCAGAAAGCGCGGAACTCGCAATTCAAGAAGCTAGAAAGAACGGACATAAAGTGTTCTTGTGTACAGGTAGAGCACTTTCTGAAGTGCAGAAGTATTTAAATTATGAAATTGATGGATTTATCTTAGGTGCTGGTGGCATGGTTTATGCGGATGGAAAAAGAATCTATGATAATCCAATTCATACAGAAGATGTCACAAGAATAAAAAAGATGATATTAAAAGAAGGACTAGGTTATTGTTTAGAAGGTGCTGCAGGTTCTTATTGTTCTAAGGTTGGATATGAATATTTATTAAAGTATTTCTCTGGTGGAGAAATGGATAGGGAAAAACAGATTCAACTATGTATGGATAATGGAACATATCCTGAAACGTTTGGATCGGAAGAAAATGATCATATCTATAAGATTTGTGCATATGGTCCAAGTTGGAATCCTCTATTCCCTAAATTAGAAAAGGTATTAGAAAAACCATTTATTCTAACAAAATCAGTTGATCATCCAGATGAACAGTTATGCATTGGTGAAGTAACAAATGGAACAGTAACAAAAGGTACCGCAATCAAGAAGGTTCTTGAACATTACAATGTAGAATCATTTAACGCTATTGGTATTGGAGATAGTGCGAATGATATTCCAATGTTTGAAGTTTGTGGTACTTCTGTTGCGATGGGAAATGCGGCAGATGAAGCCAAAGCAGTGGCGGATCATGTTACAACAGATATCTTAGATGATGGTATTCGTAATGCGTTTATTTACTATGGATTGATTGAGGGATGATTTATGAAATTAGGTATCGTAGGGAATGGTAAGATCGTTCAACAAGCATTGAAGTCATTAATAGATACAGATATTAAAGTAGGAGCATTGTGGTGTAGAAATGAGATGAAAGGGAAACCTCTTGTCTTAGAACATCATATTGATTCATTTTATACAGATTATGATTCATTCTTAAAAGATGAATCTTTTGATACAGTTTATATTGGACTCATTAATTCATTACATTATGGATATATGAAGAAGGCAATCTTAGCACATAAGAATGTAATCGTAGAAAAACCATTTACAACAAATGAATTTGAAGCAAAAGAACTATATGATCTAGCTAGAGATTATGATTGTTATATCTTTGAAGCTATAATGTCTCGTTATAGTTTGAACTATGAAGAGATACGTAAAAACCTAGAACAAATTGGAGATATTAAATTGATACAGTGTAACTTTTCACAATATTCTAGTAGATACGATGCATATTTGAAGGGAGAAGTATTACCTGCATTTGATCCAAAGCTATCAGGTGGTGCTTTGTATGATATTAATGTTTATAACATTCATTTCGTTGAAGGCTTATTCGGTAGACCAAAGAAAATAAACTATATTGCGAATATTGGTTTTAATGGAATTGATACAAGTGGTACCGTCACAATGAAATATGATGATTATTGTGCGACATGTACTGGTGCGAAAGATAGTTCTAGTAAAAACTATATGATGATACAAGGTACAAAGGGTTATATCTATGTGGATTCTAGACCAGGTGTTATTAAGAATGTTTTATTACATTTGAATGATGGAACTGAAACGATGATTGATATACATCAAGAAGATGATCCAATGAAACAAGAGTTCTTACGTATCCAAGAAGTATTGGATGCATCTAATAAAGAACAGATGGTTACATGGTTAAAGGACTCCGTAGAAGTAATGGATATCTTAACAAAATGTAGAAAAGAAATAGAATTAGTATTTCAAAATGATTAAAAATTAACATACAAAGAAGCGCTTACATGTTATAATACATTTATAGTCAAAAGGAGAGAAAACAATATGGCATTAGTTAACGTTTCATCCGCATTAAAGAGAGATGAAATCAAGGAATTATTACTCGCACAGGAATCACCAAAATATGAATTCGTAAAGATGAATGGACCTATCGAAATGCAGTTCGATGTAACAGATGATGGTTCACATGGTGATTTAGCTAACTATACAAAGAGCTTGATCAAGAAACAGCCATGGGGCGCAGTTCTTATGATGAGAGTTCTTAATGATGGCCAAGCTTTCACAGGCGGTAAGATGTAATTGAAAAGACATTTTAAATGTCTTTTTTATGTAAAGAGGAGAATAAAAATATGTCATTTCCAAAAGGATTTTTATGGGGAGGAGCTACTGCTGCGAACCAATTTGAAGGCGGATGGGATGTTGATGGTAAAGGAGCATCTGTTCCAGATCACATTAGAGGTGGTACAGTAACAGAACCACGTCTATGGGATAAAGAAATTGATTCATCTGTTTATTATCCATCACATGAAGCTACAGATTTCTATCATCATTATAAAGAAGATATCGCTTTATATGGTGAAATGGGATTCAAGTGCTATCGTATGTCCATCAACTGGGCAAGAATCTATCCAACAGGTGAAGAAGCTGAACCTAATCAAGCAGGTCTTCAGTTCTATCACAATGTATTCCAAGAATGTAAGAAGTATGGCATTGAACCATTAGTAACGATTTCTCACTATGAATTACCATGGGCAATGAGTGTTAAATACAATGGTTGGACAGGTAGAGAATGTATTGATTTGTTTATTAAATACGCAACAACATTATTTAAGGAATATAAAGATGAAGTTAAGTATTGGTTGACATTCAATGAAATCAACTGTGGTGCACAAGCTATTGGTAGAATTTTATCTTTAGGTATGTTAGGTGAAGATCATAAACCTATGTTCAAAACGGAAGAAACACCTGAAGAAATGAGTGATCGTTTTACAGCTTTACATAACCAATTCGTTGCTTCAGCTAAAGCAGTTAAGATTGGACATGAAATCAATCCTGAAAATAAGATTGGTTGTATGATTGCTGGATCTATGACTTATGCATATACACCAAATCCATTGGACAACAAAGAAGCACAAGATAAGATGAATCTATCTAACTGGTTCTGTGGAGATGTACAAGTAAGAGGTCATTATCCTTACTACGCTAAGAGATACTTCAAGGAACATAACGTAACTGTAAGAATGGAAGAAGGAGATCTAGATATCTTAAAAGAAGGTTGTGTTGATTTCTATTCCTTCTCTTACTACATGAGTTCATGTGCATCTGTTGATCCTGAAACAATTAAATCTGCTGGTAATATCTTCTCAGGTATCAAGAATCCATACCTCAAGGCAAGTGATTGGGGATGGCAGATTGATCCAATGGGATTGAGAATCTATCTCAATGAAGTATATGGAAGATATGAAATTCCACTAATGATCGTTGAGAATGGTCTGGGTGCAGTTGATGTAAAGAGTGAAGATGGAAAGATTCATGACTCTTATCGTATCGATTACAT
>CAVCCE010000056.1:0-7766 GCA_963600555.1 Duodenibacillus sp. | reverse complement strand
AACATGTCTCCAGCACATCCCATTTTACATTCTAGATATAACGTCTTCATATTTACCTCTTCTTACTCTAAAGTCTGAGCTACTTTGTCTAACCATTCACGAATGTGAATATGTTGTGGACATTGCACTTCACATTGACCGCACTTCACACAAGCACTCGCTTTACCATGTGGTTCCATTGTAGCATTTTCATAATGTTTTTTAGCACCTGGTGTATCGTTATAGATAAGTTCAAGATTCATTGCCTTGAAGATATCAGGAATCTGTATCTTCATAGGACATCCTTCTGTACAGTAATGACAAGCAGTACATGGAACTTGTTCAATAGACTGTAAGATATCCATTACTTCTTCAATGACTTTCTTTTCTTCTTCAGATAATGGTTTGAAATCACTCATATAAGATAGATTATCTTCCATCTGTTCAACATTACTCATACCAGACAATACAACCATGATTCCAGGTAAAGAAGCTACGAAACGAACAGCCCATGAAGCTAAACTTGCGTTTGGATCAGCTTTCTTTAATAGATCCGCAACAGGTTTTGGTGGATTCGCTAATGTTCCTCCTTTAATTGGTTCCATAACAACAATTGGTTTGTTATGTTTACGTGCCACTTCATAGACACCCTTTGAATCAACACTAGGATTATTCCAGTCTGCATAGTTGATCTGTAACTGAACGAAATCTACATCTTCATGTTCACTTAAGATCTTATCTAATACTTTCGCTGTACCATGGAAAGAAAAACCATAATGTTTGATTTTTCCTTCTTCTTTTAATTCTTTTACATAATCCCATAAATTCCATGCATCATATTTTTGAATACTATCATCATTAATGGCATGTAATAGATAGAAATCAATGTAATCAACTCCTTCTCTTTTTAGTGAGACATTAATCTGATTCTTTGCTTCATCGATTGTCTTAGCAGCATTTACATATAACTTAGAAGTAATGTAATAAGAATCTCTAGGATGTCTAGAAGTGATGGCTTTGCGGGCAGCTTCTTCACTTCCGTTATAAACATAAGCTGTATCAAAATACTTTAATCCAGCATCCAAGAACTTATCAGCCATTTCAGCTGTCTGCTCTACATCAATGATGTCATTTTCAACATCTTTTCTTGGTAAACGCATTAATCCAAAACCTAATTTTGGCATACTTTCAACAAATTTTTCGTCTAACATAATATCCTCCTCTTATGTTCTACAAAGAATATAAACCTAAAGTTAACTTTAATTGCAAGCACTTTTTTTACAAATTAAAAAAGCAGTCTTAGACTGCTTCGTTACAAATTATTTTTAGACCAATTTGGATCTCTTAATATCACTCTACCAACACCAACTAGATCACAACATTTTTCACTCAATACTCGTTCTGCATCTTCTTTCGTTGTAATTCCTCCAGCTATCATGACCGGAACATCCACTGCATCTTTAACAATCTTTCCAACATGAGAGAACCATCCAGGATTTGTATTACCTGGAATAACGTACCCATTCATTCCACCAGATACATCCAACATATCAGCACCTGCTTCTACAAACTTCTTTGCGGCTATACCTGCCTCTTCTTCTGTAGATCCTCCTTCTTGGTAGTCACAAGCTCCAAAACGATACGCAATTGGATAATCATCTCCAACTGCTTTTCTAACAGCTTCAATCACTTCACATTGGAACTTCGTTCTACCATCCATCGTAGAACCTGTATATTCATCTGTTCTATGATTGATGAGTGGTGAATACATCTGACAATTCAAATATCCATGTGCACCATGGATCTCTACACCATCATATCCTGCTTCTTTTACTAATAAAGCTGAATAAACAAATGCTTCTTTGATTTCATTTAACTCTTCTTTTGTTAGAAGATTGATATCGATTACTTCTTCCCCTGTCACTTCTTGTTTTGCCTTGCATCCAGCATGATTGATCTGTGCAAACACTTTTGTATTAGGTTGACTATGAATTGCATCTACTAACTTCTTTAATTCTTCTACATTTGCATCTTTTCCAACAGACAACTGATTTCTACTCGCTTTACCATTCTTCATGATGTAAGAATGTTCTGTAATGATCAAACCTGTATAACCACTTCTATCTTTGTAGTATTGACATAAAGAACCAGAAACTTGTCCATTTACTGATTTCTCTGTTGCCATAGGTGGTTGTACGATACGATTGGATAATTCTAATTTATTTACTTTTATTTTTTCATTTAACATAGCTCTTTCCTCTTTCTAATATTATCCTTGATACTTTTTACTCCTTCAATTGTTATGCCCAAAACAAAAAGCAGTCAAAGACTGCTCATTAGTAAGTCAAATTTACAACTGTAACTTCAGAATTCGTTCCAACACGAATTGGAGGACCATAGTATCCTACTCCAGATGTGACGATCGTAGGAATACCATACAATTCCTTGTATCCATAACCATTATCATTGAAGAAAGGAACGATTAGATTACCTGGAAAGATCTGTCCAGCATGTGTATGACCACAAAGGATTAGATCTGCACCATGATTGCTTAATTCTTCAAAATCCCATGGTTCATGTTCTAGAACGATTTGTGTATAAGAAGAATCTGTATCTTTCATAACATCAGCCGCAGACAATCTCTCTTCTGCACCTTCCCCATTCTTCTCACCATCCACTCTACCAACTACTTGGATACCAAGTTCTTCGAATGTTTCTGTTTCATCCGCTAACATATGAAAGTTTGAGGCAACCATAAATTCATCCATTGTCTTAGGACGAATCGCAATCGTAGGATCATCAACTGAGAATCCACCAAATAAAGTTTCATCTACATCATGATTTCCATATACTACATATGTTCCATATGTAGTTTTCATCTTAGCTAATTCTGCAGAATATAGTTCTGGATTTTCTAATCCATCATAAGAAGAAGTAAAAACATCTCCTGCAATCAATACCATATCTGCATTCTGTTCATTGATCATTTCAACCATCTTCTTTGTTAATTCAATATTTGAATTCGTAGAAAGATGTAGATCACCTAATAAAATGATCTTTAAACTTCTACCTTGAGAATTCACTATTGTGACATCATAGCTCTTTAATTGAGGATCTTGCGCATGGTATGTTCCATATACATTTGTCACTAAACTTCCACAACAAGCTACACATAATACGATCTTACAAATCTTTGTATGTAATTCTTTATTCTTATGTACAAATAGTAATACGATTTCTCCTACCACTAAGATCATTGCGTAATATGCTAAAAAGCCTAGAAAGATATTTCCATATTTTTGGAATGTATATAATCCCATATCTTCTGGTAAGAACGCACCTAATAACGGCAATGTTGCACATAATAGGTATACTACTAAGATTCCGCTTCTTACACCTTTCTTTGCCCAAGAAAACTTCTTTAAGAAACTTCTTGAACGTAAGATCAAATATAAGTTAATAACGATATACGCTAAAACCAAACTAAAATAATCTGTTTTCATCTTTTCTTTTTCTCCTGCCCATTATTGTACAAAAAGATGATAAGAATGCCAAATTTCACAAAAAAGAGAGTTACAACAAACTCCCTTGTGTAATATTTCTTACTTTTAATTCATGTCGTATCTGGTTCAATACTTTTCTTTTATCCTTTGACCATAATGGTGCTAATAATAATTCTCCATCTCCATCACCAGTCAAACGATGAATAACTATATTCTTATCTAGATTCCCAATACAATCCACAATGATATCCACATATTCATCCATTGTTAGAACATGAAATAAGCTAGGATCATTCTCATACATCCTACCTAGATCACATCCTTTTAGATAATGTAATAATTGTAACTTAACACCATCTATCTTTAATTGATTCAAATAATGAATCGTTTCTAAAATATCTTCTTTTGATTCATTTGGTAACCCAATGATGATATGAGTAATGACAGGGATATCAATCTCATGTAATCTTTTGACACATTCTTCATACACAGATAATGGATAACCTCTACGAATAAAGATTGCACTCTTAGAATGAATCGTTTGAAGACCTAATTCCACCCAAATAAATTTATCCGGAAATTCTTTCTTTAACTTTTTAAATAACTCTATTGTTTCTTCATGAACACAATCAGGTCTAGTCGCAATAGAGATTCCCGCAAATAGTGGATCATTTAAAGCACTCGAGAATAAATGTTCCAATCTATCAATGGAATCATATGTATTTGTGTATGCTTGGAAATACGCAATATAATCTCCTATCCTACAATCTTGATGATTATAGACTAGATCTTCTTTTGTTAGAGATTGTCCATCATAATGAATTGAAAAATCACCAGAACCACCTTCATCACAAAAGATACATCCCCTTGTATCGATCTTTCCATCACGATTAGGGCAAGTCATTCCTGCATCTAAGGCAACACGATATAGTTTTCTTCCAAATGATTCCTTACAATGATCTGTAAAAGAATAATAGTATTTCTTTTCCATGCTTCTATTCTACAAGAAATTTCTTTCTGTTAATACTTTTCCAACTTCATAACCTTTTTCATATAAAGCAACGATACTATCTTTATCTTTTGTCAGTGTCTTCATCTTTCCAATACTATCTGGAGCTATGATAAGGATCTTACCTTCTTCTTCAAGTTTTTGACATTCGTCTACACATTGATTGTATACAACAGATCTTTTTGACATAGCTTTTGATGCATTTGGATAATGTCTTTTTAATAAATCAGATATCACTTTATCATTCTTAGGTACTCTTCTGAAATCTTGAGGTCTAGTCAAGATCACAACTACTTTATCACATCCATCTTCAAATGCTTTTTTATATGGAACAGGATCACTTAAGCCACCATCATAATATGGAACGCCACCAATCACGTAAGGACGATTGATGACTGGAACACAACAACTCGCTTTGATAGGATCATAATTATCTTGCCACATATCATACTTATGAAAATAATGTGGGTTTCCACTATTCGCATCTGTAGCGACTACTAGCATCTCTCGATCAGATTTTCTAATTTTTTCCCAATCTAATGGATAATCACCATCATGATCTGATAATGATGAATAAATATAATCCAAGCCAATATAAGAGCCAGTATGAATCAAATTCTTTACGCTCATATATTGCCATCTATCAAAATACTTTGTATAAAATACTAAGTTTCTACCTTTTTGATGTGCCATGTACGAAGCTACATTCGCTGCCCCTGCACTAACACCAATTGCGTAATCAAATTGGATATCTTGATCCATACAATAGTCAAATACGCCAGCTCCAAAGGAACCTCTTAATCCACCACCAACATCAATTACACCAATCTTCATACACAAAAACCTTCTTTCGCTTATATAGTATCGTTTCATTTTTTTATTTTTGTAAGAAACAAATTTCAAGATATGTCAAAAAAGGTCCTAATTTCTAGGACCTTCTTCAAGAATCTTATTAAACTTTGTAACAAAGGCAATCGTTGTAATCGTTGCCGCAAGAATATCACTAATAGGTTCTGCGATAAATACCGCAAATACTTGATCACTCATAAACATTGGAAGAATCAAGATCAATGGAATCAATAAGATCAACTTTCTTAATATCGCAAGGAACAAGGAAATCTTTGCTTGACCTAAACCTACGAAACTATTTTGACAACTGATTTGAAAACCTGTTGCGAAGATACCAATCATATAGATTCTCAATACACCAGCTGTATATTCAGATAAAGATGCATCAGATGTAAAGATTGATGCAAATGCTTTAGGGAACAACATCATCAAGATCCAAAATAAGATTGCATATGACGCACATACAAATAGTTCAGAAAAGAATGCTTTCTTTACACGTTCTTTTTTCCTAGCACCAAAGTTATAGGAAATGATCGTTTGACCACCTTGGCAAATACCTTGTAAAGGCATAGAACATAGTTGCGCAACACTTGTAATGATCGTCATAGCTCCAACCGCAAGATCCCCACCATATTGAGATAAAGAACTTGTAAAAGTCATAGACAATAAGCTTTCTGTAGAAATCATCACGAAGGAAGAAGAACCCAAAGCTAAACATGGAGTTAAGATATTTTTTTCAATCTTCATATTTTCTTTCTTTAACTTTAGTATCGTTCCTTCACTTGTTAAGAATTTCAAGATCCATAAAGCACCAACTGCTTGTGATAACACTGTCGCAATCGCTGCACCTTTGACTCCCATATTAAATACAAAGATGAATATCGGATCTAAAACGATATTAATGACTGCACCAATCACAGTCGTCATCATACTAGTCTTCGCAAATCCTTGGATCGTAATAAATGGATTCATTCCCATAACGATCAAAACAGTAATCGTGCCTAAGATATAGATCCTTGCGTATTCTAAAGCATATGGAAGCGTCACTTCACTCGCGCCAAAGAATGTTAATAATTGTGGAGCGAATATATAAAATAAGATCGTTAAGATGACTGCTAGTATCAATGTCAAAGAGAAACAATTTCCAACAACTTTCTCTGCTTTCTCATTTTCTTTCGCACCTAAAAAAATAGAAGCTTTTGGTGCACCACCACTTCCTGAAAACTGTGCAAACGCATTGATCATCATTAATATTGGCGTAAACAAACCAACACCCGTCAATGCGGAAGCACCTATATTTGGAATATGTCCAATATAGATCCTATCTACGATGTTGTATAAAAGATTAACGATTTGTGCTATGACTGCTGGTATCGCTAACTCAGCTAATAATTTTCGAATATCTTCTGTACCTAGTCTTTCTTTATCCATGTTTCACCTACTGTTTATTTGTAATCTTTGCGACATTTTTAATTTCAATCACGATCGTTCCATCATCTTTCTTTCTAAACTCAATGAAACGACTATTCTCTGAATATTCTGTAGGAAAAGATAATTCAATTCCTGTATCTGTTTTGATCTTTTGATTCTTTAGTTTTGAAGTCGCGTATTGTTTTGGAACTTCTACTTCTTTTGGAATTTCATGTTCTAAAGATGTAGAAATAAATGTATCTTGCATATGTTCTGTTTCATTGAATACATTCGCTGCCAAATCTTCTGTAGTAATTGGAGTTTCATCTTCAATGCTTTCTTTCATATAATTCTTATACTTAGATAAAAGTAATGTTGGATTTGTATCAGTCTTTAATGCCACTTCCTTTACAACTTCATTTACTTCTTTCAATACTTCTTCTTTACTTTTTTCACATGTACAATCTAATATCATCTCTTGAATGACTTCAATATCTTTTGTTCCCCAGTTTGTTTTATCAACAAATGTTATGTTCATATTGATCATATTCACATTTACAAATGTTTGTATTTTCTTAGTAGCTGAAGGTAATAACGAATGTTGTTGAATGATCGTATTTGAAACAATGCCATTTTCTTGTTTCGTTAGATGTGTATATGCCATTTGATTCTCTAATAATACAAATGAAATATAAGGTACATCCTCATAAGAAAAATCCATAAACAACACATCATATGCTTGTGTCTCCGTATTCTTCAAATATCCCTCTAATAGATTTGAAACATTCAAAGAAAAGTCCACAAAGTTCATATCCTTGTTTTTATAAGTTTCTAACAATGTCAAAAAATGACTTCCTTCTTGAAAGAAACCTTCTTTACTTCGAATATCATTCATGACCTTTGTGATTTGTTTATTTACATAAGATTCAATGATCGTATCTTCCAGATTCAATGATTGTTGAGATAATACTGTTTTATCTGCTGCAAAATCAAATACATGTAACACAGCTGCATTT
>CAVCCE010000055.1:0-7786 GCA_963600555.1 Duodenibacillus sp. | reverse complement strand
GGTGCAGATTCACCCTTCTTATCAGGCTCTTCTTCAACATACTCTAAATCACCATCAATTACATCTTTCACGCTCGAAATGTTATCTTTTACTTCAAAAGTATCACCTTCTGTAATTGTTATGGAGCTTTCTTTCACTTCCACTTTAGGAGATTGTGTATCATGAACTGTAACTGTTGTTGTAAATTCTCTAGTAACAAGTTCATCGTAACTATCTTCCATAGAAACCGTATATGTTAATTTCACAGTACCAACTTTAGATGTATCAATTGTAGAAGGATTGCATGTTATATCACCATAATGCGTGTCTACTAGGTCTAATGGATCATTTGCTGTTTCTCCATATTCATAAATCGTAAGATCCACTTTGTTGCCTTCAGAATCTTTTTCATCTTCTTTGAATGTCACTTTTAATTGGTTATAAACCTTATCATATGCAGCTTGTCTAGCAGCTTGATCCTTTTGATATTGATTGATCAAATAAAATCCACCGAATCCAAGAATCAAAACAATGATCAATACTACACAAATCTTTCCTAAACTTTGATTCTTTGGTTTCGTTTTTTTAGGTTGTTCTTTTTTTATCTCCTGTTGTATAGGCATATCTTGTTGAGGTTCATCAGCTTCAATAGGTGTCATATGAACTTCATTTTCAAATGGTTCATTCAAAGAATCTGTCTCTTCTTCTTGATGCCAAACAACATCTTCAACCATAGGAAGCTCTTCTGTATGTTCATCTTTAAGATTCTTGTTTTCTTCCATGCTCGATCTCCCTTCTTTCAAAAAAGGAAGTTACTTTCGCAACCTCCCCTCATTTAATTGTCAAATGCATCGTCGCCAGTAGGTAAATCTAACCCACTCTTGTCTAATGTATCTTCAATTTCCTCATCATCCATCGCAATATCGCTTGTATCGATATGAACTTCATCAAATTTTCTTCTGTTTCTTAGATCCCACTTATTTCCCTCTAATGAAGCAAATCTTGAATCTAACATAAGTTCAGAATAAAACTGACTCTTCTTCTTTCTTAACTTTTCTTCTGGGATGTTCATCTGTTTGCTGACATCTGCCCAAAGCTTCAAGAAATCAATTTCTTTTTTTCTTTTTGACAAACACTGAAATGCTACATCCGTCATACTTTGTGAAACACTCATTTACTTATATCTCCCTATCCGTCATGCTGAGTTTTGCATGATTTCTTTAATGCGCAAGTATGTTACATTGTGCAAGCAATAAAGTCAAGCATCATTAGGAGAGATATTGTATATTCCAGACCAGTTTTTGTCTTAAGACTTCTTCATTTTGTGAGTAAATACTATACTCCACGCTCCATTCCTGAAAGTTTTTTGAAATTTTGTGCGTTTTTGTTTTTAGTTCCATATCTCCATAAGGACTCTTTACAGTAGAATGACCCCATTTCCCATTGTTTAAAACTGTAATGGAAGATATATCACACTTTCTTTCTAATTTAACAACGTCTTCTTCAAACGTCACAAAATGTAATGCTGAAGATTCATCTTCTTTATATTTTAATTCATTCTTATTTAGAATGGCATTACCATCTGCGATAATCTTCTCTTCATTATCCATCAGATTAAATTGTGTTAATGTTACTTTTACTTTCATTTTTCTACCCAAGGAAAAAATACTTTATTATCATCTTTTTCTGGACCATGTATCAAAGAATATACGATATTAGATGCATTCGATAATTCTTTCGTTGACCCATCTTTCATCAATACCCAAATACTTCCTGTAGATTCACCAGAATATGGAACATATGGAGACTGTGCTACTTCATCTTTCGCATAGTAATATTTTGTATCGTATCCATTCTCCTTTAACAGTTTACGTATCTTACGATTTTCTTTATCCTGATAATCTTGATATTCAAATAGATGGCGATCACGTATCCTAGTAGCTAAATCAGCAATAATCGGATCACTGTGTTTTGTTAGCTGTAGAAATCCATACCCACATGTACTTTCATCTAATTCAAAATAATCATCCAGCGCCATCTTCTTTCCACTAATGATTGGATAAAATAACGGAATCACATGTTCATCTATATTTTCCATTCCAAGATCTTTTAATCGTTTAAATAATAAATGTAATATTGTCTCATAGCTTCTGGCAACAGGATGATAATACACTTGCCAATACATATGATATCTAGCCATAATGTAATTTTCTACCGCATAGACACCACTTTCTTTTACCACTAATCTTTTTCCATCATGTACACGTAAAGTTCTCAATATTCTTTCAAGATCATATTCCCCATACTTTGTTCCTGTAAAATATGCATCTCTCAATAAATAATCAAAACGATCCGCATCTAATTGAGATGAAATCAATTGGGTTAATAAAGGATTAGAACTTTCATGACGAATGACATCAGCTACATCTTTGCTAAGACCTTCACTACAGTTTTCTAATATCTTAGTAATTTCAGTGTTTTCTTCAATGATCCTACATGTAAAATCTTCATGACTTGTTTTTGTGACACCTTCAAAAGCATGTGAATATGGTCCATGACCAACATCATGCAATAAACCTGCAAGCATGGCAGTTACTTTTTCTCTTTCATTCAATGCTTTCGATATATCCCCAACTTCATTCACCATTCTTCTAACAAGTTCATATACACCTAAAGAATGTCCAAATCTAGAATGCTCAGCACAATGATATACGACATACGCTCCACCTAATTGACGGATTCTACGCAATCTTTGAAACCACGCAGAATTGATGACATCCCATACCACTTGCAAATCAACATGAATATAACCATACACAGGATCTCTCAGCACTTTTTCTTCTGTTGTTTTTTCAAACATATCATTTATCCTCTAGAAGAACTACCGCAAATGCCTGCACGCCTTCTTCTCTTCCAACAAATCCCATTTTTTCTCCACGTGTTGCCTTTACGCTCACTTGATCAACAGAACAATTCAGTGCCTTTGCAAAATTCTCTCTCATTTGTTGAACATGTGGTGCCATCTTTGGCTTTTCAATCATGATCAAAGAATCAACATTTCCAATCTTATATCCTCTTTCATCCATCATTCTAGCAACTTCTTTTAAGATGATCTGAGAGTCTACGCCTTTCCATTTTTCATCTGTATCAGGAAACCATTTCCCTAGATCTCCTAACGCAAGTGCACCTAATATCGCTTCAGCTACCGCATGCGTTAATGCATCCGCATCAGAATGGCCTACCAAACCTTTTGTATGTGGAATCTCTACTCCACCAATGATCAACTTTCTTCCTTCCGCAAGTTGATGAATATCTGTGCTTTGTCCAATTCTCATATTTCAAATCTCCAACTATTACCAATATTTTACAGTATAATAAGTTACATGAGATTAGAAATTCCAGAATATGTAACGAAATTAATGAATATATTAAATGAAAATGGCTATGAATGTTTTATTGTTGGTGGTGCGATCCGTTCCATGTTGTTAAATAGGCCTGTTCATGATTACGATCTAACGACCAATGCATTGCCAGAACAAACAAAACAAGTTTTCCGCTCTTTTCATACGATTGATACTGGCCTACAACACGGAACCGTAACTGTAGTTTCTGATCATAATCCTATAGAAATCACTACATATCGAAAAGAAACAGAATACAAAGATCATCGTCACCCTGATCAAGTCATTTTCACACGTACGATCATGGATGATTGTGCTAGAAGAGACTTCACAATCAACGCTCTTTGTTACAACAAAGAAACAGGAATATTAGATTTCTTTGATGGTCAGAAAGATCTAAAGAATAAAATCATTCGTTGTATTGGTGATCCATATGAACGTTTTGATGAAGATGCGTTAAGAATCTTACGTGCTTTACGCTTTGCTTCACAATTGAATTTCTCAATTGAAGATACAACTGCGAAAGCTATCTTAGATACCAAAGAAACGCTTTCTTATGTATCAATCGAACGTATCCAAGAAGAATTCACAAAGTATCTAGCAGGAGACGGTTTTTTACCACTTCTGTATCCATATAGAAAAGTATTCTCGGTATTTTTAAAAGAACTAAATAATATTTCAGATTGGGATAGATTACTAACTCAATTAAAGAATTCTACAAATGATGCTTATGTTCGTTTAGCGATTTTGTTATCAGATCCTGCTTTCCAGGATCCTAAACATTTACTAAAACAATTAAAATATTCTAATAAAGAAATTGAAGTTGTTATTGAAATGATTAAAAATCTATCTAGTCCAATCAACACAAAAATAGAAATAAAACAAGTATTAAAATCACTATCTTGTGATTTTGAATCGTACCTAAAGTATCGAGAAGCAATGGATCAAACTTCTTATATAGAACAATTAAATATGTACCATTCAATTCTTGATCACAATGAATGTTATTCTTTAAAACAATTAAGTATCAATGGTTCAGATCTAGTTTCTTTAGGTTATAAAGGAAAACAGATTTCTGAAACTTTAAATCAATTATTAGATGAAGTGATTAAAGAAAAAATCACAAATAATAAAGAAGTACTGTTAGAACAAGTAAAGGGCTGTCATTAGACAACCCTCTTTCAAAGTACTAACTGATATGCATATCTAGGTGAACCATCTTTTACATAGATGATTCCCGTTTTAACAAAACCATTTTTTTCTAGCATTCGTTGCATAGATATATTCTTTTCGTGTGTATCAACACGAATATTACGTAAACCATTGTCTTTACATATCTTCTTTGCATATGCAACAAAAGAAGTCGCAATGCCTCTTCCTTTTATTGTCTCCTTAACACATGTTCTATGAATGACAACATATGGTTCATCATTTAGCCAAGATCCTTCAATATAAGAATAATTAGGATCTTTATATTCTGAAACAAAAGAATAGGCAATAACTTCATTATCTTCTATTACACAACAACCACCTTGTTTTTGAATATCATCTTCAATATCAATTTCATTCGGATATTCACCTTGCCATTGTGGAATACCATTCTTTTTAAAATAATTTTTTGCTTGATTGATAATTAATACAATATTATTTATATCTTTTTTTTCTGCTTTTCTTATATCCATATATTTAAAAAAGCAGGTTTCCCTGCTTTCCTCTTATAACTTCTTGAACTGATCTACATCTAATACGAAGATCGTTGCGCCACCAACCTGTACTTCAACAGGGAATGAAGCATAACGGCCAATATCATAGCTAGCAGTAGATGGAACGATTTCTGTTCTTCTCTTAGCTTCAGAACCGATTACATCGATACACTTATCAACTAAATCATCTTCTGTACCTACGATCAATGTTGTGTTTCCTGCTCTTAAGAATCCACCAGTTGTTGATAAACGTGTCATATAGAAATTATTCTTAGTCAACGCAGAAGTAACAGCTGATGCATCATCATTAGAAACGATAGCTAATACAAGTTTCATTTTATAACCTCCAAAGTCTATCTATATAATATCACAAATTTTAAACATTAAAGCGGAAGAATACAACGTCACCATCTTTCATGACGTATTCTTTACCTTCAACTCTTAGTTTACCAGCTTCTTTTAAAGCTTTTTCACTTCCATACTGCATAAAGTCTTCATAGCTATAAACTTCAGCTTTGATAAATCCTTTTTCAAAATCAGAGTGAATTACACCTGCACATTGAGGGGCTTTCATTCCTTCGTGGAAAGTCCACGCACGACATTCAGGCTCACCAACCGTGAAGAATGTACGAAGTCCTAATAAATGATATGCAGCTTGAATGATTTGGTCCAAACCAGATTCTTTGATTCCTAGATCATCTAAGAATGCTTGTTTTTCTTCTTTGTCTAGACCAGACAATTCTTCTTCCATCTTTGCACAGATAGCGATAACTTCACTTCCTTCGCTTTCTGCTAGTTTCTTAACAGATTGATAATATTGATTATTATCAGGATCATTGATTTCTTCATCAGACATATTCGCTACATAAATAACTGGTTTCGCAGTTAATAGCCCATAGTTCTTCATGATTTCTAGATCACTATCATTTAGCTCTAATAACCTAACTGCTTTACCTTCTAACAATTGTGCTTTGAATTTTGTTAATGTTTCCATTTCTTTCATTGCATCTTTGTCTTTTGTTTGTGCTTTTTTCGCAATTCTACTGATTCTATTTTCTACAGAATCTAAATCTGCGATTGCTAATTCAAGATTGATTTCTTCAACATCACGGATTGGATCAACAGAACCCTCTACATGTTCAATGTTATCATCATCGAAACATCTAACTACATGAATGATTGCATCTGTTTGACGAATATTTCCTAGGAATTGGTTTCCTAAGCCTTCACCTTTTGATGCACCCTTTACTAGACCAGCAATATCCGTAAATTCAAATGTTGTATAAATCGTTTTCTTAGGATTAAAGATCTTAACGAAATCATCCATTCTATAATCTGGAACTTCTACAACACCAACGTTTGGAGCAATTGTCGCAAACGGATAATTTTCAGCCAAAACCTGGCTATTTGTTATTGCGTTAAACAACGTAGACTTTCCTACATTAGGAAGTCCTACGATTCCTGCTGTTAATGACATTTCTCTATTTCCCTTCTTTATTCTTCGCTCGCTTTTTCAACGACCTTTTTCATTTTACGCTCAAATTCATGTCTAGGAAACATAATTACATTTCCACATCCCATGCATTTCACTTTAATATCTGCACCAACACGAATGATTTGCCATAATTTACTTTTACGACATGGATGTTCTTTCTTCATCTCAACGATATCATTCAAGCCATATTCAGTAACCATACTATTGACCTCTCTTATACGCTTTCAATGTATTTTCTAATAACATCGTAATTGTCATAGGACCAACGCCTTTAGGAACAGGTGTAATAGCCTTACAATGATCTTTTACCCTTTCAAAATCAACATCCCCACAAAGATGTCCATCTTCTAAACGATTTACGCCTACATCTATGACATACGCATTTTCATTAACATACGTTTCATCAAACATCTTAGGAGAACCAACTGCCGCAATCAAAATATCAGCTTTCTTAGTGAACTCTTTTAAATTCTTTGTATGAGAATGACAAATCGTAACTGTAGCGTTTGCGTCTTGTAATAATCTAGCAACTGGCGTACCCACCAATTTACTTCTACCTACGACAACAGCGTACTTTCCATCCGGATCACAATTCATTCGCTTCAATAATTCCATGATTCCACTAGGTGTACATGGTGCAAAAGATGTTTCGTTTAAAAATAACTTACCAAAGTTCAATGGTGTTAATCCATCTACATCCTTACCACTAATAATATAAGAAATTGCTTCATTTTCATTTAATCCTTTTGGTAAAGGCAGTTGTAATAAGATTCCATCTACATTTGGATCAAAAGATAATTTCTTTAATTCAGCATTCAATTCTTCTTGTGTCGTAGAAGCCTCCATATCAATTTCAACACTTTTAAATCCTACACTTTCACAAGCTTTCTTTTTTCCTTTTACATAAGAAAGAGAAGCAGGATTATCACCAACAAGAACAACAGCCAAACATGGAACTCTCTTTCCACTTTGTTTGATAGCTTCAACTTCAAGTCTCATCTCTTCTCTTAATTCTTTTGATAATTCACTTCCATAAATTACTTCAGCCATAGAATACTCCTTTACTAATGTACGATTTCATCACTATCTAATATGATCGTGACTGGTCCATCATTCAATAATTCTACCTTCATATCTGCACCAAAGATACCTTCTTCTACACAAAAGCCTAATTTTCTGAGGTATTCATTAAAATATAGATATAAAGG
>CAVCCE010000054.1:0-7876 GCA_963600555.1 Duodenibacillus sp. | reverse complement strand
TTTTTCAATACTTCATCATCATTTTCATTAGTTTTATTGTGATTTCATATAGATCATTTGTTTGGATTTTCTCGTTTTCGATAAAAATGAACAAATTAATATAATCCTGTAATAAATCTTTTTTGAACCCTCTATGTTTATCTAGAAAAAATTTAAATCTACTACATAATTGATCGATTGGTTCTAATTTTTCAAATGCTTCTTCTGTTTCAGATTTATACATTTGTCTACTTAGATTCATTTCTTTACTTGCATATGTTAATGAAGTGTCTTCATCACCAATCAATAGACTTCCTTCATGGATATGTTTTTTACAGATTTCATAATTCATTGATCTGGTTGGCCTGCCATGGCCGACTATTTCTGCGAATGATTTCTTTTTGTCTGTGGCAATCAAAATACATATCTTATTTCTAGATATGCCTCGTGGTTGTTTTCTAACTTTCTTTATTTTTCCTATTTCTTGTAAGTACTCTATCTTTGATGAATCTTCATGTACATATGTTTCATCTATGTATATTGTTTTATCTAAAACAATACTATCTTGATAATCTTTTAATGTTTGAAATATCTTGTTCATCCATTTAGAACCAGTGACCATCGATATTTTAGCTGTAGTACAAGCTGCTTTGATCGATGTTCCATTTAGTACACATTCTAAGAAAGCATACCAAGCTTTGATATTGACTTTGCTTGAGAAGAACAATGTATTTTGAGCGATATTAAAATTCTTGCCACATTCTCTACATTTATACCTTTGAGTTCCATTACGATCTTTTCCGTTTTTTGATACATCTAGAGAATGACAAGCTGGACATTCTAGAGTTCTATCTTCAAATAGTAATTTTTCAAATGATACAAAGTCATGTGTATGATACTTATCATAATCAGATAGTATTCTAGATAAAATCTGTACTTCAAAATCATCTTCACTAACATTTAACAGCGAAGACATTTTCCTATAAGAGGAATTTCTGGTCTGGCGTTTCATAAATTCCTAATATCTTTAAGCAATAACTCAGTTAGGATAATAGCCGCCAGACCAAGACCGAAAGGACTGAGTTACTGCTTAAAAACATCCTTTCTCGGTCTGGCTCTTATACTATATCTCTTATTCTATTTTTTATCTATTTCATCCGCGATTTGCTTTGTAGGTATGTTTTTTATTGCTTAAGAATTTTGGAGTATATTCAAAGATTTAGTATAATATCTATCGAGTGAGGTTGAAAAAATGATGCCACTATTGATTTCTATTGTACTTGTTATTCTTTGTGAAGCAACAGGACATAGTTTTTTGAAGATATTTCATTTAAAGAAGAATGGATTTACTGCACCAATTGGTGTAGCTATCTTATTTACATTTTTAGAATTATTGTATCTACCTAGATTATGCTTAGGTGGACCTTTTGGATGGATCAAAGGGTGTACGACAATCGTTTTGATCTTAACTGTTATTGTTTGTATTTATAATTTTAAAGAAATGAAAACTTCTTTGATAAGAGGAAGAACGATATATGTATTATTAGCTTGTTTGATCATGTTTGGATTATTTTATTTATGTCAAACAAATTTATCTGTTTCTAGTGATACGGAATTACAATTGATGATTTCAAATATGGATTCTCGATCAATTATGCTTGAAAATAACAGATTACAAGGGTATGAAATGTTTGGCTCTTATATCATTTGGTTGTTGAATGGTAGTTTAGAAAAAGGTGCATTAACATTAGCACTATTTGCGACAATGATTTCTGTTATGTTATGTTTGGATATCATAGATAGCTTTGATATTGGAAATCCTTGGTTTCGTTTTACATTGATCGTTTCATCTGTATTTTATTCCCAATTTTATTCTTGGAAGATTTCTGGCGCGTATCAAGGTGGAAACTGGAGAATTATTTTTATTTCATTAGCTTTATTTACTTTATATCAATGGTTGAAGAAAAAAGAAGAGAATATTAAATATTTATTATCATTTGTGATATTAGCAGGTATGTTTTCGCATAATGGTTTCTTGATGATTGGATTTGAACTTATCTATTTAAGTTCTGTTTATTTATTTCATATCAAGAAGATTCGTTCTTTTTATGATGTGACAACATTCTTAATACCAATTGTTATCTATTGTATTGCTTGGTTAACAAAGTATTCTTATTTGTATGCAGGAATCGTTACACTCCTCGCAATATTCTTCTATTTAGCTAGAATGAAACGTTCTTTTTATGTGAAGATGATACGTATTGAAGATTTTTTGATTGATCATTCAGTTTTGATCTTTTATGCAATCATTCCTATTATCTTTTTGATTGGAACATTCATTATGAGATACTTTACTGTTCGTTATTCTGTGGCATATTCGGAATATATACGATTCTTTTCATCAAAAGGTATTGGAACATATTTATTCTTAGACAATAGTATCTTGGATGTTCTCTTAGATATCTTTAGATGGGGAGGAATGCTAGTATTTTTAGGAAGAGCTAGTAAAAGTGAAGAACAAATGATGAAGATGATATTTCTTGGAATGGTTGCGTTCTTTGTGAACCCATTATGCATGGGAATGTTATCACAAATAACAGGTCTAGAAATGTATGCGCATGCTTTTGAAATCATCTTTAATCCATTTACAGATATCATGATATTCTATTGGATCTATAAACAGTTTGAATGGACAGTAATAGGACAGTGGGTATTAGAATTAGCTCTTGTTATTACATGTTTGTTAGGACATGTTTCTTCCTTTACAAACAATCCTGCAGGTCTTTATACAGATCTATTAACAAGAGATACTACAAGTGGAAAGGTGATATTACCATGAATGTTTACGATTGGGATAATACGATTTATAGACAAGATTCAACAGCGAACTTTATATTATGGTTGTATGTACATAGGCCTATGACATTACTTTCTTTGCCAAGAACGATCGTGTTTGGAATTGGCTATGGTATTAGAGTGATACCAAAGTTGACGTTTAAAGAAAATTTATATCACATGTTTACTTTTGTGAAAGATATGGATCAGGCAACGGATGAATTTGTTGATTCACATATGAATCATGTAAAACAATTCTATCTTGAACATCAAAAAGAAGATGATGTTGTGATTTCAGCATCACCTGAATTCACGATAAAAAGATTCTGTGAAAGACTAGGTATTCAGAACGTGATGGCTTCTGTTGTTGATCATAATACAGGAAAGTACACTGGAATCAATTGTCATGGTGAAGAAAAGGTAAGAAGATTTAAAGAGTTATATCCAAATGAAGAAATTGATGAATTTTATTCGGATTCTTTAACAGATGCTCCTCTAGCAATGCTTGCGAAAAAAGCGTATCTAGTAAAAGGTGATCAATTGTTAGATTGGCCTAAGGAGTAAGTATGGCAATTGGTATTAAAGAAATGTTTGTAAATGCATTCTTAAATAGAATTGAAAAACAAACTTTATCTTCTATTACGATTCAATCATTATTAGATGATACAGGTGCTTCTAGGCAAACCTTTTACAATCATTTTCAAGATAAGAATGATTTGATTCATTATATTTATAATGAAAAAATTATTCCTTCATATTCAGATTCCTCTAATATTGATTTTAACTTTTCTAAATCATTGTTGGATTCTTTCTACAATATGAAAAAATATCATGTATTTCTAGAATAAGCTTTGAAAATGGAAGATACAGGATGTTTGAAAGATTATATTTTAAATCATTGTTCAAAGTTTGATCTAGAATGGCATCAAGCTTGTTTTGGAGAAAAACAAATGCTAGAAGAATTAATATTCGCAACAAAATACTATGCGATAGCGTCTAGTTCAATGACAATTTCTTGGATCTTATCTGGGATGCCTGTTAGTTGTGAAGAAATTACAGATATGATCGTACAGATGAGAGGGTTGGGAATGGATAAGTTATTCTCTATAGGAGATGCTTTACCCCATATAAAAAGTAGATAAAAAAGAACTTTTATCTATTTATAGATATTCCGGTAATTTAAATTAATGCGTTGATTTGAGGAAACCTTGTTTAAATTATTGTGTTGGTAAAATTAAATAAATCCATGTGAAGGATACCAAATGAGGTGCATAATTCACATGGATTTTTAAGTGGTAGAGCTATAGTGACTAATGCTTTAGTCAGTGTCTATTTTTTTGTTGCTGTACCTAATTATGTACAGTTAAGTCCTTTTTTGATTAATTAAGCTTTTTCTTTTATAGTCACCAACACAAAAAGTTGATGACTATAAAAATCATCAACTCAATAATTTAACCAACATCAACACCAACGCAATAATTTAAGCGCCTTTTTTCATTAGTAAAAGTGATTGTTGAGTTTTGAAATATGAATTGTTCATTTATTATGTTTTCTTTATCATAATATCAGTGGAGGAAATGTTTATGTTTAAAATTAATCAAAATGAAAAGGGACAAGCTTTAGCGCCTAAGAGTCAAATGATGAAAGAAGAAGTATTTCAGAACAATAATAGTACTGAAATCTATTGGCTTGGATCAGCTGGAATCATGATTCATTCCCATGATACAAATATCATGGTTGATCCAGTGTTGGAAGGTTTTGATATGCCACTTCTTTACGAAGTTCCTATTCAATCAAATGAGGTGAAATCTTTAGATGGTCTATTGATCACACATATCGATAATGATCATTTTTCTAGACCAACTTGTACACATGTGAAGAATGTATGTAAGAAATATTATGCGCCTAATTTTGTTGCGGATGTTATGAATGAAGAAGGGTATGATACAAAGAAATGTGATATACATGAGTCATTTGGAATCAATGATCTAAAGATTACATTAACACCAGCGAAACATAATTGGCAAAATGGTGTTAAAAAATGGCAATATAGGTATTGGGAAGAAAAGGATTATTGTGGGTATTGGATTGAAACGAAAGAAGGAAAGATCTGGATTCCTGGTGATTCTAAATTGATTGATAAACAATTACATATGGATCAACCTGATGTAATCTTATTTGATTTCGCAGATGATGAATGGCATATTACGTTTGAAGGAGCTGTAAAACTCGCAAATACATATCCAGAAGCAGATTTGATTTGTATCCATTGGGGAAGTGTTGATGCGCCTGAAATGACATCATTCAATGGAAATCCAGAAAATCTTTTAACAAGAGTTGTGAATCCAGAAAGAATAAAAGTATTAGCTCCTGGAGAAAAATATTCTTTATGAAAGCGTTATGTTTTTACATTAAAAGTAGTGATAAGACAATCTAAAAAATCAACGGATAATCCGTTGATTTTTCGTATGGTTTTAAATATTGTTTAGTGTATAATGTAAGTGTTTTCAAGGAGAGAAGAGAATTATGGCTTCATTTACTTTAAAGAATCAATTGGTAAGTGTTACAGTTGATGAACACGCTTCTGAAATTCATAGCTTCTGTGATCTAGATACAGATAATGAATATATGTGGCAAGGTGATCCTAAATATTGGTCTGGAAGAAATCCAACATTATTTCCTATGGTAGGTAGCACTTGGGATAAGAAACTACATATTAATGGAAAAGAATATATTACTGGAAATCATGGATTTACTAGAAATAGTGATTTTACATGTATTGAACATACAGATGATAAGATCGTAATGGAATTAAAGGATAGTGAATCTACGTTAAAAGAATATCCTTTTCATTTTACATTACATATTACATATACATTGGAAGGTAAGACTTTATCTATCAATTATGAAATCGTTAATGATAATGATGTAGATATGCCTTTTAACTTTGGATTACATCCAGCATTTAATTGTCCTAGTGATGGGGGAGATTTTGAAGATTACTTTATACTATTAAATCATGAAGAAACTTCTGATTTTAATGAAACACATCTAAAAGATTGTTCTAGATTAGAACTAGATAGACCAGCATTAGAAAAGACGATCATTATTGCTGATCCTAAGTCAACTAGTGCTACTCTAACAAATGGCAAACATGGTGTTACAGTAGGTTATGAAGGATATGAATGGTTGGCATTCTGGACAAAACCACAGGCTCCATTTATCTGTATTGAACCATGGCATTCTCATGCGGACTTTTCTGAAGTTAAAGTACCTTTTGAACAAAGAGAAGGTACTACGATATTAGGTGCGCATCAATCATTCTATACAAGTTATACGATAACGATTTTTTAGGAGAATATAATGTTTAAAACAATTGTTTGTAAAAATTATGATGAAGTATCATTAGAAGCATTTAAAGTAATGAAAGAAGTGTTAGATTCTGAAGAAAAACCAGTCCTGGGATTAGCTACAGGTTCTACACCAGTTGGTCTATATAAGAATATGATTAAAGATCATAAGGATACGGGTAGATCTTATAAGAATATTCTTACATTTAATTTAGATGAATATGTAGGTCTACCAAAGACGCATGAACAGTCTTATTGGACATTTATGCATGAGAATCTATTTAATTATTTAGATTGTCCAGAAGAGAATATTCATGTACCAAGTGGAGAGGGAGAAGATCCCCAAAAGAACGCTGATGAATATGAAGAAGAATTAAAGAAACATACGGTATCAATTCAAGTATTAGGAATTGGTTCTGATGGTCATATCGCATTTAATGAACCAGGTACACCATTTGATTCATTAACACATCTTGCGGATCTAACACAACAAACAATCAATGACAATGCTAGATTCTTTGAAGGTGATATTACAAAAGTGCCTACAAAAGCAGTTACAATGGGCTTGGGTAGTATCATGCGTTCTAAAAAAATCATATTGATTGCGACAGGTGCAAATAAAGCTGATGCAGTATATGGAATGTTGAAGGGTGAAAAGACAATAGATTGTCCAGCTTCTATTCTTCAAGATCATGCGGATGTGACTGTAATCATGGATGAAGCAGCATCTTCTAAGCTTTAATGGAATATCTTGAAAAAGATATTCTTTTTTTAGATCCTTTTTTAGAGCTGAATCAAAGAACATATGAAGTTTTAGGGGAAGAAATATACAAGAGTATCCTAAGTATTTAGAGGATAAAAAACACGATTCATTAGATGCATTTTCATTGTCATTTATTAGAAATTATCATATTATCTTAATGTCAAAAAGGAGATTGTATTATGAACATTATTAAGAGTACAAGTGAATATGATGCATTATTAAAAGATAATAAATCAGTATTTGTAGACTTCTATGCTGATTGGTGTGGACCATGTAAGATGGTAGGACCATTAGTAGAAGAATTATCTAATGAAGAACCTGATGTTAAGTTTGTTAAGGTAAATGTAGATGATACACCAGACATTGCACAAAGATATGGAATCATGTCTATTCCAACATTAATTGCATTTAAGAATGGTGAGATTGCTGGAAGTGCATTAGGGTTTCAACCTAAAGATGCATTGGCTGAACTAGTCGCAAAAGCTAAGTAAGATAAGATCATATATCATTCAGATATATGGTTTTTTTGTGTGAAAATAAAAATCTACATCTTAGATGTAGATTACTTATTTCTGTATACAATTCTACCGTTTGTTAAATCGTATGGTGAAATTTCTACTTTAACTTTATCTCCAGGTAGAATTCTAATGTGATGGATTCTTAATTTTCCTGCTAGAGTAGCACGGATATCCATACCATTTGTTAATTTTACTTTGAATGCGTTAGAAGCAATTTCTTCTACGACACCTTCCATCTGGATTGCATCTTCTTTACTCAAGATTCTCTTCCTCCTTTTGTACCTACGAATAATACCATATTTAAAGGCTTTTTGCACATATTTCTAATCATTTTTATGTCTTTCATGATAAGAATATTCACAACCACAATAATCTTGTCTGTATAAACAGTATTCATCACAAATTGCTTCTGATTTTAAAGCACCATTTGC
>CAVCCE010000053.1:0-8020 GCA_963600555.1 Duodenibacillus sp. | reverse complement strand
ATCATATTCGTTGTATCCATGTTGCTGGAACAAATGGTAAAGGAAGTACATGTAACTATTTGAAAGATATCTTAGTATCACAAGGATACAAAGTTGGAATGTTTACTTCACCACATTTGATTACACATAGAGATCGTATTCGTATCAATGATGAATGGATCTCTAAAGATATGTTTCAAAAGTATCTTTTAGAAATGAGAGAAGATATTGAAGGATATCAACTTGGTATGTTTGAAATCGATACATGTATTGCGTTTCGATGGTTTTGTGATGAACAAGTTGATTATGCCATCATTGAAACAGGATTGGGTGGTAGGTTAGATAGCACAAATATAATCAAAGATCCTACGTTATGTATTATTACAAGCATTGGTTTTGATCATATGAATCTATTAGGGAATAGGATCGAACAAATCGCAAACGAGAAAGCGGGAATCATACAAGAAAATAGTAGATGCTTGATTGGGAATATCGATTTAAAAGCTAAGATGGTTATATGCAAGCATGGTATTAGAAGGCATGCACATATGATATCTTTACCAAGCTATTATGATATAGGAAATCAAAGAATTCGATTTGAAAAAGAATGTTATGAAATTAACTGTCAAGCTAAATACCAGATCCATAATGCATCTTTAGCTTTGAAAGCAGCGGAACTTTTAGGTGTTGATATCAAAACTGGAATAGTAAAAGAAGCACTTAAGAATAGTTTCTGGTTAGGTAGATTTGAAGAAGTTTACAAAGAACCTAGAGTAATCATAGATGGTGCGCATAATGAAGAAGGAATACGTGCACTTTGTGAATCGATGCAAGAATTACAAAGACCTATCTATTGTGTTTTCTCTGCATTGAAAGATAAGGAAGTACATAAGATGGCAATGATGTTAAAGAAAAATTGTGATGAGTTGATCGTTACGCAATTTGAGAATGAAAGAGCTGATACGATCGATGATTTGTATGTTGAAGGTGCAATCATGGAAAAAAATCATCAATTGGCCATTGAAAATACGATGAAGAAATGTAAAGTAGGTACTATAGTTATAACTGGAAGTTTGTATTTCATATCAATTGTTAGAGAATATTACAATTATTTGATGAAATCTACAAATAATACATTAAAAAATTAGAAGAAGTGTATTATAATGTAAGCGGTAACAAAAATAGAAATCAGGAGGCAAATCATAATGAGAGCTAACAACATGGCAGCAATGATTCTTGCGGGCGGTAGAGGAAGCCGTTTACACGAGCTGACCAAAAAGGTTGCGAAACCTGCCGTTCATTTTGGCGGTAAATATCGCATCATCGACTTTCCACTTAGTAATTGTGCAAATTCAGGTATTTCAACTGTAGGTGTTCTAACACAGTATGAATCTGTTCTTTTAAATGCTTATGTTGCCAAAGATCAGTTCTGGGGATTAGACACAAATGATGGTGGTGTTTATGTATTGACACCAAGAGAAACAGATGAAAAGGGATTGGATGTATTTAGGGGTACAGCTGATGCAATTACACAAAACATCGATTTCTTAGATAGTGTTAATCCAGAATATGTATTGATCTTATCTGGTGACCACATTTATAAGATGAACTATGAAAAGATGCTTGCATATCATCAAATGAAACAAGCAGATGCAACGATTGCGGTCCTTCAAGTTACTTTAGAAGAAGCAACACGTTTCGGTATTATGAATTGTGATAAAGATGATATGATCGAAGAATTTGAAGAAAAACCAGCTCACCCTAAGAGTAATCTAGCTTCAATGGGTATTTATATCTTCAACTATAAGACATTACGTAAATATCTATTAGCTGATGATAAGAATCCAAATTCTTCTCATGACTTTGGTAAGGATATCATTCCAACATATTTGAATGATCATAGAAGACTAGCAGCATATCGTTTCAAGGGATATTGGAAAGATGTAGGAACTGTAGATTCTCTTTGGGAAAGTAACATGGATCTATTAGATTCTAACAACCAATTAGATCTTGGAGATGCTGGATGGAAGATCTATACAGAAAACGTTAATTCTTTACCAACATTTGTTGGCGAAGAAGCAAAGATCAACAATGCATATATTACACAAGGATCTGTAGTTCTTGGAGAAGTTAAGAACTCTGTTGTAGGAACAGGTGCAGAAATTGGTAAGGGTGCAAAGGTCGTTGACTCTGTCATTCAACCAGGTGCTAAGATTGGCGAAGGTGCAAAGGTAACTCGTTGTATCGTAGCAGATGATGTAGAAGTCGCACCAGGAGCAGTTCTAGGTTCTAGTAAATCAGAACATATTGAACTTGTTGCGAAGAAGTATGCAGAGTAAGGAGGGGCGACATGAAAGCATTAGGAATTATTAGTTTTGAAAATAACCAGGCTAATGTAGGTGGTCTGACTGATTATAGACCTGTACCTGCGATTGCGTTTTTAGGAAGATATAGAATCATTGACTTTATTCTTTCTAACATGACAAATTCTGGTATTGATAATATTCATGTTTATTGTAAAGAAAAACCTCGTAACTTATATGCACATTTAGGTTCAGGACAACAATACAACATCAATTCAAAACGTGGTCAATTAAGAATCTTATATGGTGAAAAATCATTCGCTGCAGATGTTTATAACAATGATATTGCTAACTACATGTTAAACATGCAGTATATTGAAGAAGATAACAATCCATATGTCATCGTAGCTCCTAGTTACTTTGTATATAGTTTGGATTTCACAAATGTTCTTCAACAACATATCGAATCTAAAAATGATATTACTGTTCTTTATACAAATACGTCAGAGGCTAAGGACCATTTCTTAGGTTGTGATACATTAACGATGGATAAAGAAAAGAATATTACAGAAATTGGACATAATCGTGGTAAGAAAAAGAATGCAGCAATTTCATTAGAAGCATATGTTTTGAGCAAAGATTTATTTATCAAGTTGATCAAGAAAGCTTCTGAGACTTCTTCTTTATATTGGTTTAGAGATATCTTGAATGATTCTTTAGAAGAATTGAAAGTCGTTGGTTATGGAATCAAAGGATTTGTTGGATGTGTCAACACATTACAAGAATACTTTAAGATTACAATGGATCTAAGAGACCGTGGTATAGCAAAAGGCCTATTCAAACCAGGTTGGCCAATCTATACGCAGACTAACGATTCAGCCCCAACAATATACGCGAAGACATCTAGCGTAACAGGTAGTGTCATTGCGAATGGTTGTGTCATCGAAGGTAAGGTAACAGATTCTGTTATTTCTAGAAATGTTACGATCAGAGAAGGTGCAGTCATTAAGAATTCTATTATTCTTCCTGGCGCTTACATTGGTGAAAAAGCAAAACTGGATCACGTTATCGTTGATAAGTACGCAATCATTCACCATGTAAAGGAACTTAAGGGTACTGCAGAAGAACCAGTATACGTTAAGAGAAGAGACCGTATCTAAAGGAGGTTTTTATGGGTAGATCAATTCTTTTCGTGGCAGGAGAAGGCTTGCCATTTGTAAAGACAGGTGGACTTGCGGATGTTATTGGTGCTTTACCAAAGGCACTTGTGGAAAAAGGACATGACGCTAGAGTCGTACTTCCTCTTTACAGTAAGATCATTGAAAAACATTATGACAAGTTGGAAAGACTTGGCACGATACAGGTTCATTCTGGTTGGATCGATCAACCAGCAACATTCTATACAGCAAAAGCTGATGGGGTTGTATATTACTTTGTTGAACATCAAGGTTATTTTGAAAGAGAAGGTCTATATGGTTATGATGATGATGGAGAAAGATTTGCGTTCTTCCAACGTGCCGTATTAGATATGATCTATTTCATTGATTGGTGGCCTAATATCATTCATTCAAATGATTGGCAGACAGGTATGATTCCATTAATGTGCCATGCTTGTTATGCAGATGATTATCGTTATCAAAATATCAAACATGTTTATACGATTCACAACATGGCTTTCCAAGGTAACTTTGGTGTAGACATGTTACCAACATGTTTAGGATTGGATTATAGTTACTTTGATGATGGATCCATTAAGTTTGATTCTGGTATTTCATTTATGAAGGCTGGTATCGTATATGCTGATAAGATCACAACAGTTTCTCCTACATATTCTAATGAGATCTTAACTGAAACTTATGGTGAAAGAATGGATGCGGTATTGAGATATCGTAGAGGAGATCTATGGGGCATCGTAAATGGTATTGATGTAGATCTATGGAATCCAAAGAAAGATAAGCTATTATCTAAGAATTATGATGTACGTTCTTATGCATCTGGTAAGAAGGCAAATAAGCTAGCACTGCAAAAGATGCTAGGACTTGAAGAAGATGATAAGAAACCTTTGATTGGTCTTGTATCAAGATTAACAAATCAAAAAGGTGTCTATATGATCACGGATAGAATTCGTGAAATCATGGGCATGGATGTTCAATTTGTAGTTCTTGGAACAGGTGAAGCAAATGCTGAAAATGCATTTAAGTGGATGGAACAAGAATATAAAGGACAAGCAGTATATTATTGTGGATACAATGAGGATCTAGCACATTTGATCTATGCTGGTAGTGATCTATTCTTGATGCCTTCACTTTATGAACCATGTGGAATTGGACAATTGATTGCGATGCATTATGGTGCATTACCAGTTGTTCGTGAAACGGGTGGACTAAAGGATACAGTACAACCATTCAACCAATATACAGGTGAAGGAAATGGTTTCTCATTCTGGGCAGCAAATGCAGATGATATGGTCTATACATTAAGATGGGCCGTTGAACAATACAACACAAATAAACCAGGATGGAAGGGTCTTGTTAAGAGTGCAATGACTACAGATGTATCATGGAATCAATCTGCTGGAATCTATGAACAGCTATACTATGAAATCTGTAATTGGTCAGATGACTAAAGAAACACAGGAGAGGGTCAGATGACCTTCTCTTTTTAAAATACAAATACATTCACTAACTTGAAAAGGCTTACAAATGAATTTTGGGTGATAGATGGTTGAACGAATGAAAAAAATTCGTGAAATATTACACAAAAATTAGTTTTTGTGTTTTTATTCAAGTTCAGTGGGTGTTATAATGGTGACATAAATTAGGAGGAAATTTTTTACATGTCTAAGATTACAGTAAAAGATCTGGATGTTAAAGGCAAACACGTCATTGTTCGTGTAGACTTCAACGTTCCACACAAGGATGGTGTAATTACTGACGATAATCGTGTCAGAGCTGCACTTCCTACGATTAACTACTTAACAGAAAATGGAGCAAAGGTATTATTACTTTCTCATTTAGGAAAGGTTAAGACAGAAGAAGATAAGGCTAAGAATGATATGAGCATCGTAGCTGATTGCTTAGCTGGTCTTCAGAGTGCACCTGTAAAGTTCGTAAACGCAACACGTGGTGCTGAACTAGAAGAAGCTGTTAAGGCTCAAGAAGAAGGTTCTATCGTTCTTATGCAGAACACTCGTTATGAAAAGGGTGAATCTAAGAATGATCCTGAATTAGGAAAATATTGGGCTTCTTTAGGTGACTTATTCGTAGAAGATGCATTTGGTTCTGTTCATAGAGCTCATGCTTCTACAGTAGGTATTCCAAGCAACTTACCAGAAGGTTGTGCTGCAGTTGGCTTCTTAGTTGAAAAGGAATTAAATGTTCTTGGTGGTGCATTAAATGATCCACAAAGACCATTCGTAGCAATCCTTGGTGGTGCTAAGGTTTCTGATAAGATTGGTGTTATCGAAAACTTATTAAAGATTGCTGATAAGGTTCTTATCGGTGGTGGTATGTCATATACATTCTCTGCTGCTACTGGTGGAAAGATTGGTGATTCTTTATTAGAAGCTGATAAGGAAGATCTAGCTAAGGAATTCTTAGAAAAGGGTGAAGGAAAGTTATTCCTTCCTGTAGATACAGTTGAAGCTAACGCTTTTGATAACGCTACAGATATCAAGACAGTTAAGGCTGGACAAATCGATGAAGGTTACCAGGGCTTAGATATTGGTGCTGAAACAGTTGCTTTATTCACAAAGGAACTTGAAGGTGCTAAGACAGTATTCTGGAATGGACCAATGGGTGTATTCGAAAAACCTGAATACGCAAACGGAACAATTGAAGTTTGTAAGGCTATCGCATCTCTTGAAGGTGCTACTACAATTATCGGTGGTGGTGACTCTGCAAGTGCTGCTAAGAATCTTGGATTCGCTGATAAGTTCTCACACATCTCTACAGGTGGTGGTGCTTCTCTAGAATTCATGGAAGGAAAGGAGTTACCGGGTGTAGCAATTATCCCGGAGAAGTAATATAGACATGGCAAGAAAACCAATTATCTTCGGAAACTGGAAAATGAACAAGACACCTAGCGAAGCTAAAGAATTCTTCGAAGGTATCAAGGGATATGTAACAGGAAATGAAGCTGCTGAATATGGAATCGGCGCACCATATGTTGATCTAGCAATCGCTGTTGAAAACGCTGGTGCAATCAAGATTGCTGCAGAAAACTGCAATGAACTTGATTCTGGTGCATATACAGGAGAAGTTTCTGTACCAATGTTAAAGGAAGTAGGTATCACTTACTGCATTATTGGTCACTCTGAAAGAAGAGAATATTATGCTGAAACATCTGCACATTGTGCAGCTAAGGCAAAGAGATTATTCGCTGCTGACATCACACCTATTCTTTGTGTAGGTGAAACAGAAGCTGAATATGATGCTGGTAAGACAGCTGAAGTCGTTTCCACAGAAATCAAGGAATCTTTAGAAGGTCTTACAGCTGAAGAAGTTTCTAAGCTTGTTATTGCTTATGAACCAATTTGGGCTATCGGTACAGGTAAGTCCGCTGATGTTGAAACAGCTGAAAAGTGCTGCAAGCTTGTTAGAGAAACAGTTAAAGAACTATATGATGAAGCTACAGCAGAAGCAGTTAGAGTTCAATATGGTGGTTCTGTAAAGCCAAATAACATTAAGGAATATATGGCTTGTGAAGACATCGATGGTGCATTGATCGGTGGTGCATCCTTGAAGGTTGATTCTTTCAAGGAATTAGTTGATGCAACTAAGTAAGTTTTCATAGAGTGTAAACTCTTGAAATATATAGGTAATCATAGGAGGAAATTATAAGATGCCTAATTTTGTAGATCCAATTGCTGAAGTACACGCACGTGAGGTTTTAGACTCTCGTGGTAACCCAACAGTAGAATGTGAAGTAACAACTGAATCTGGTGCATGGGGACGTGCAATCGTTCCATCAGGCGCTTCCACAGGTGAAAGAGAAGCTCTCGAACTTCGTGATGGCGACAAGGAAAGATTCGATGGTAAGGGAACATTAAAGGCTACAGCTAACGTAAATGAAAAGATTGCTCCAGCTGTTCTCGGACTTAATGTATTTGATCAAGCTTTGATCGATAAGACAATGATCGATCTTGATGGTACAGAATTCAAGAGCAACCTAGGTGCTAACGCAACTCTTGCTGTAAGTTTAGCTGCTGCTAGAGCTGCTGCTGATTCTTGTGGTCTTCCACTATACAAGTACATCGGTGGTACAAATGGTAAGGTTTTACCAGTTCCAATGATGAACGTATTAAACGGTGGTTCTCATGCTGATTCTACAGTTGACTGCCAGGAATATATGTTAATGCCTGTAGGTGCTAAGTCCATCCACGAAGCAGTTCGTATGGGTGCTCAGACATTCCATGCTTTAAAGAAGGTTCTTAAGAAGTATGGTTATGATACAGGTGTAGGTGATGAAGGTGGATATGCTCCATCATCATTAGCTAATGGTTCTGGACCTCTTGAAGAACTCAAGAATGAAGGACCTCTAGAATTAATGAAGGAAGCTGTTGAAGCTGCTGGTTTCAAACTAGGCGAAGATATCGCATTCGCTATGGACTTAGCTTCTTCTGAATTCTATAACCCAGAAACAGGAAAGTATGAACTTTCTAAGTCTGGTCAGGGTGAAAAGACTTCTGACGAAATGATCGACATGATCGAAGAATGGACACAGAAGTATCCATTAAT
>CAVCCE010000052.1:0-8044 GCA_963600555.1 Duodenibacillus sp. | reverse complement strand
ATATCGGTGATGCAGTTCCATTCCAATTAACAGGTACTGTTGCTAGCAACTATGCTGACTATAAGACTTACTACTTCGCATTCCATGATGAAGAAGAAAGGGGATTAACATTCAATCAAGAATCTGTAAATGTTTATGTAGATACTAATAAAAATGGTACTCAAGATGAAGGAGAAACTTCTTTAACAAAAGGTACTGATTACACTGTAACTTATACTGCTGCAACAGAATCTGCTGGTGATAAGTTTGATATTACATTCTCTGATCTTAAGAAGGTAAATGGCGTTGAAGGCGGTTCTAAGATCGTTGTTGAATATACATCAACATTAAACACATCTGCAAACATCGGTTCTCAAGGTAATGTCAACAAGGCAAAACTTGAATTCTCTAACAACCCTAATGAAGAACAATCTGGTACAGATAAACCTGGAACAGGTGAAACTCCATGGGATAACGTAATCGTATTTACATACCAAACAGTAGTAAATAAGGTTGACCAAGCTGGTGATGCTCTTGCTGGTGCTGAATTTACATTAGAAAAGTATGATGCTGCAACTCAAACATGGGTAGCTTCTAAGACAGCAACACTAAACACTAAAGGTACTTCATTCACATTCAAAGGTTTAGATGATGGTAAATATAGATTAACAGAATCTAAGACTCCTGCAGGATATAACACATGTGCTCCTATTGAATTCACAGTAACTGCTGAACATACTATTGAATGGGATGGAACAAATAGAACTGATGTTCTAACATCATTAAAGGCTACTGGATTATCTACTGATGAAATTTCTGGTGATTTAACTGCTGGTTCAATTACTACAAATGTAGTCAACAAGAAAGGTTCCGTATTACCTTCAACTGGTGGTATCGGTACAACGATCTTCTATGTAACTGGTGCTATCTTAATGTTAGGTGCTGGTGTATTACTTCTTTCTAGAAGAAATAGTACAAGTAAGTAATTAAATAATATCTATGCAGTATGTCTTAGGACATACTGCTAGATATTTCATTATTTTGATATATAAAGTTAATACAGCTTTAGGGAGAACTTTATGAAGAAGAATAAAACAAATATTATCTTAGTTATTATTTTTCTCATAGGGCTCTCCGTGATGCTGTATCCTTCATTCAGTAATTACTGGAATTCTAGGGTACAATCCCAAGCTGTTGCTTCATACAACAATGAAGTACAGAAGATGTCTACGGAAGATTATGACAAGATGTTCAATGAGGCAGAGGAATACAACAATGCTTTAAAGAATATCTCTGATCCATTCCAGAACTATGAGAGTATTTCAAACTATGAAGATGTATTGAATATCTCTGGTACAGGCATTATGGGATATGTCACGATAGATAAGATCGATGTAGAGTTACCAATCTATCATGGTACTTCAGAAGGAGTACTACAGATAGGTGTAGGTCATTTAGGTGGTTCTAGTTTACCTGTAGGAGGTGTTGGAACACATACGGTCTTATCCGCACATAGAGGTCTACCTTCTGCTGAATTATTTAGTAATCTAGATAAGTTAGAAGTAGGGGATACCTTTCAGATTACGGTATTGAATCGAGTATTGACGTATCAAGTAGATCAGATTCGTATCGTATTCCAGAAGATGTGAGTGAACTACAGGTGGATCCTGATAAGGATTACGCTACATTAATGACATGTACACCGTATGGTATCAACACACATCGATTACTAGTACGTGGTGTACGTGTAGATGGGGATGTAAATACATATGTTCCTACAGATGCATACCAAGTTAAGACAAATGTTGTAGCGGTTGGTAGTAGTATTGTGATATTAACAGTATTGTTAATTGTAACAATGGTAGTAAGACTGATAAAACATTTGAGAAGTAAAAAGAAGATATGAAGAATTTAAAGAAGAAATTGCCAAATATATTACTTACATTGATATTTATCATAGGTGCTGGAATATTTGCGTATCCTACGATATCTAACCAATGGAACAAATATCATCAAAGTGTGGCAATTGCTAGCTACGAACAACAAGTAGAAAGTACTTCTGAAGAAGACTTCACACAAGCTTGGAATGATGCTGAAGCGTACAACGCAAGTATTACAGAGAATACATTCTCTTCTGATGCATTCGCAGATGAAGAAAAGAATCTAAGGGAAACACCTTATTGGAATGTATTGAATCTAAGTGATACAGGTATCATGGGATATATCTCTATCCCAGAGATCAATCAGAAACTACCTATCTATCATGGTACTTCTGATAGTGTATTACAGATAGGTGCAGGTCACTTATCTGGTACAAAACTACCGATTGGTGGTTCAGGGAATCACAGTGTCATAGCTGCACATAGAGGATTACCTAGTGCGAAGCTATTCAGTGATCTAGATAAACTACAAATTGGAGATAAGTTCTATATTCATATATTAAATGAAACATTGGCATATGAAGTAGATCAGATTCTTCCAATGGTAGATAAAGATGATACAGAGGCATTATCTTCTGCTTTACAAAATGTAGAAGGAGAAGACTATGTCACTCTATTCACATGTACTCCCTATGGTATCAATAGTCATAGACTCTTAGTAAGAGGAACTAGAGTAGAATACCATGGTGAAGATGAAGCCAAGGTCAGTGATGAAACGATGTTGGAATCAATTCAAGAGTACTACATGTTATATGCATTATTAGTGATAGCTGTAATATTACTGATATTCGCTATTGTTAAAGTTAAGAAGTGGAAGAAGCGTAAAGCCAAGGAGGCAAAGAATGAGAAAATTCAATAAGAAATATCTGATTGGAATTGCGGTATTAGTTCTATGTGTTGGGATGGTATCATCACTCAATGCTGCTAACGCAATTGAAGATAGAGATTGCTCTTTGACAATTAATGTTGAAAATAGTTCAGAATATGGAACTGATCTAAAAGATACAGATATCAATGTTCAGATCTATAAGATTGCGGATATGGCTCTTACTGGTGCTTTTACTTCTACTACAGACTTTAGTGAATTAGGTATTGAGAATATTCCTTCTGGTCAAGAAGATTGGACTTCTACTGCTAATCAAGCAGTAGAAATCATCAATGAAAATAGTATTGAAGCTACTTCTACAATGATATTCAAGAATAGTGGTACATTCTCTAATTTAAGTAGAGGTCTATATCTTGTTCTAACAAGTAATACAGAAACAGATGAATATGAATATAAATACACACCATATATCATTTCACTTCCTAATAACTATTATTATCAAACAAAAGATGTGAAGGATGATGAATGGGTATATGAAGTTACTTCTGGTCTAAAACCAGAAAGAAGTGATCGTTATGGTAGTTTAAAGATTACTAAGACATTAAATGATTTCAATGAATCATTAAAACAAACAACATTCGTATTCAGTGTAGAAGCTACAAAGAATGATGAAACAGTATACAGTAATGTCGTATCAACGACATTTGATTCTACAGGAAGTAAAGAAGTAGTCATTGATGAGATTCCTGCTGGAAGTACAGTAACTGTTACAGAAGTATATTCTGGTGCTAGTTATACACTCACAAGTGAAGCTAGTAAGGAAGTAAAGATCGTAGCTGATCAAACAATGGAAGCAGACTTTACAAATACATACAATGATGAATTAAAACCTGGTTATGGTGTAACAAATCACTTTGAAATGAGTGATGATGGATGGACTTGGACACAACTAACAGATAACACACAACAGTAGTAAGGAGGGAGTAAGATATGAAAAATAAGTTATTGAAAAATAAAACATTCTGGCTCGCTACGATTGCGGTTGTACTATGTGCTAGTGTATCTGTACCAAGTGCTATGGCATACTTTACGACTTATGTAAAAGCTGAAGGTGGTTATGAGATCACGCTAGGTGATGAAACAGAAATCGAAGAAGATGTAAAAGATATGACAAAGAGCATTTCTATCAAGAATACTGGAGAAACAGATTGTTATGTTAGAGTGAAGGTATTCTGTGGAAGTGAATTGAATATTACATACTCTGGTGCAGTAGATGAAAGTGGTAATCAGTATTGGACATTGGATGATGATGGATATTGGTACTACAAGGATATCTTAAAGGTAGGATCTAGTAGTGAAGTATTGAATGCGAAGATCAATTTACCATCTGATTATAAAGATACATTCAATGTAGTCGTTGTACAAGAATGTACACCAGTACTATATAAAGAAGATGGTACTGCTTATGCAGATTGGAATGCGAAAGTAGATACAAAGACAGATATTGGTGTAGCTGATGCATCAAAGGAGGCTAACCAATGAAATTCTTAAATAGTAAAAAAGGAACGATCGTTCTTACAAGTGTTGCGGTAGCTTTACTATTAGTGAGTGGTATTGGTAGTACACAAGCTGCATTGACATACTTCTCAGAAAACTATACAGCACAAGTAGAAATGAAAGATATTGGTGTAACACTTGTAGAAACAAGTGCACAATCTACGAAAGATATCAGTAGTAGAGATTATACAGGTAGTGATGATGCATGGGATACGACACAAGGTGCATTGTTAACTGATATGTTAGAAGAATCTGACAACCAGTTACAACTTGGTAGAGCGTATAAAGAAGAATTATCTGTTAAGAATACTGGTACGATCAATGAATATGTAAGAGTTCGTATCTATAAGAGCTGGACAGATAAAGATGGTAATAAGGAAACAACATTATCTCCATCTTTGATCATTCTTCATATGACAAACAATGGTTGGATCATTGATGAAGATGCATCTACAGAAGAAAGAACAGTACTATACTGGCCTAATATCTTAGCAGTAGGAGAAACGACATCAGCTTTATCTGATACGTTAACGATTGATTCTTCTATTGGTAACAAGGTAACAAAGACAACTACAGTTGAAGATGGTGTCACAAAGACAACAACGAAATTCAACTATGATGGTGTTAAGTTTAACTTGAAGGCAGAAGTAGATGCAGTTCAAACACATAACGCAAAAGACGCTATTAAGAGTGCTTGGGGCGTTGATGTGAATGTAGCCGATGATGGCACTATTAGTTTACAGTAAGGAGGAAAGAACATGAAAAAAAGATGGTTGATACCGTGTCTAGCTTTACTTCTTTCTACTCCAATTACAGTAAATGCAGAGAACTTCAATGGTGGAGATGATTGGAAAGTCGTATTTGATTCTAACAAGAATATGTCTAGTACATTCAAGAATACAGATATTGATGACGCAATCTATAATCTAGAACCAGGAGATAGTGTAGACTTTCATTTAGCTTTAAAGAATGAATATAGTGAAACAACAGATTGGTATATGACAAACGCTGTATTAGAGAGTTTGGAAGATACACAAAGCGTTGCGGAAGGTGGAGCTTACACATATATCTTGAAATATATCGCAGTAGATGGAACAGAAACTACTTTATATAGTAGTGATGAAGTAGGTGGTGAGACAGTCAATGAAAGTGGTGAAGGTCTACACCAAGCTACAGATAACTTAGAAGATTATTTCTACTTAGATCGTTTAGAACCTAATCAATCTGGTGAAATTACATTACATGTTGAACTAGAAGGTGAAACACAAGGTAATATCTACCAAGATACATTAGCGAAACTTCAAATGAACTTCGCAGTAGAACTTGTAAGTACTTCTACTACAACAAAGAAAAGAACGATCGTAGATACTGGTGATCATAGTAAAGTGATCATGTACGCTGTTATTACACTAGTAGCTGGGCTTGCTTGTGCAGCATTAGCTGTATACAGTGTCAAACAAAGAAAAAAGGAGGGTCAGTAATATGAAACTCCGTAAGATGTTAAAAAGAAGTATCTTGTTTCTATGTGCAGTATTCATGATCCATCAAACAAGCTTAACAAGTGTATTAGCTGAAAAGGGTGGTAATGATTCTCATTACACATATACGATTACATTGTATTCTGGTAAAGAAGGTACATTCTCAGATGGTTCTACAGAAATTAAGATCACTGATGTAGAGTATGGTTCTGTTATTTCTTTAGGGGATTATTTGTCAGATGTCAGTTTAAATGATTCTGAGAAATACTACGTTAGAGGTATCAGAGAAAGTGGTAAAGATAACAATACTGTTAGTAACCCAGCGTTCAAAGTAGAAAGTGATAGAGAATATGTAGTAGCTTATGGAATCAAAGGAGATATGACTACTTATGTAGTCAATTACGTAGATTCTGATGGGAATACATTAGCTCCATCTCAAACATACTATGGTGTTGTAGGAGATCAAGCAGTTGTAGCTTTCCACTACGTAGATGGTTATCGTCCACAAGCTTATAACTTAGCTAAGACACTTAGTAAGAATGAAGCTGAAAACGTATTAACATTTACCTATACAAGAATCCCTGCACCAACTACTACAGTTGTAGAAGAAACAGTCACAAATAACACAACGACTTCTTCTAATACAACAAATGGTGGTACAACAACAGGTACAGATAACACTACAACTGATACAACTACAGGTGATAATGATTCATCTAATACAACTACAGATGATAGTAATAGTGAAGATTCTAATACTACAGATGAAGATACAACAGAAGATATCATTGACTTAGATGAAGATGAAACACCTTTAAACAATGCTGATTCTGATACAAATAAGGCAAAAGAAAGACCAGCTACATTTATGTATGTTATGATGGGTATCGTAATCGTAGCCATCATTGGATTGATCGTGCTATTTGTATTATTAAAGAAAAAAGGAAAAGCAGAAAGTGATCAGTAAGAATCTTAAAAAGATATCAAATATAACAGGAGGATTACTATTAATACTAGTAATCCTTTTGTGCATTCCATTAACGATACCAAGACTATTTGGATGTCAGATCTATCATGTCATAAGTGGAAGCATGGAACCAGCTATTCCTACAGGAAGTGTCGTCTATGTCAAAGAAGTAGAAGCAGATACCATTGAAACCAATGATGTTATCGCATTCTATAGTGATACGGATAGCGGAGCTATCATTACGCATAGAGTCGTTTCTAATAGAATCGTATCGGGTGAATTCGTAACAAAAGGTGATGCGAATGATGCGGAAGATGTAACGCCTGTATCTTATGATAGATTATTAGGCAAGGTCGTATTATCTGTTCCTTACTTAGGAGCAGTACTCGCTTTAGTAGCTACAACAACAGGTAAGATCAGTATTGGCTGTTTAATCATAGCTGCAGTGATATTAATGGTATTAGGAAGGAAAGAATCATAAGCAATTTTTTGTTATTGACACCATATGTGACACCAATTAAAATGAAGTTGGGGATGAAAAATGTCAAAATGGGATAAGTTAATAGCACGTATTTGTAGTTTGTCTAAAGACCTAAGATTTGATGAATTGAAAAAGGTTTTAGAGAGCTATGGATATAAGATGTCAGCACCTAGAAGTGGTAGTAGTCATTATACTTTCAGAAAAGCTAATTGCAGTCCATTGACAATACCAAAACATGAACCAATAAAAAAAGTATATGTCGTTATGGTGAAAGCTATTGTTGAAAAGGAGAATGAAAATGAAAACATTGAATGAATATATGAAGTTATCATACCCAATGGAAATCGTAGAAGATCAAGATGAAGGTGGCTATGTCGTATCTTTTCCTGATTTACCAGGATGCATTACATGTGGCGAGACAATTGAAAAAGCTGTAGAGAATGCAATGGATGCTAAAAAAGAGTGGTTTATAACTGCACTTGAAGAAGGAATTGAAATTAGTGAACCTAATAGTTTGGAAGAATATTCAGGACAATTTAAACTTAGAATTCCAAAAAGCTTACATCGTCTTTTATCAGAGCATTCCAAAAAAGAAGGTATTAGTATGAATCAATATTGCGTATATCTTCTCTCAAGGAATGATGCGGTATTTACAAAGTAGAAAATTATATTTGCCTAATACAAAAGTATTAGGCCTTTTTTTAAAATAAACTTTTTCAAACAATTTTTTGGAATTCCTCAAAAACACGTGAATATTTAAATGTAGGAGGAATTAACAAAATGACTAAGAAAAGATTTGAAGATCTAACATTCTGT
>CAVCCE010000051.1:0-8055 GCA_963600555.1 Duodenibacillus sp. | reverse complement strand
ATCTAAATACATCCACTTCAAATGATTCATTTACAGAATCACTTGATGAAGAAGTACGAAAGATTAAAGAAAATGAAGTAATGAGGTCTAACTTTATGACATTCGAAGAAATCAAAGAAGAAGAAAGATATCAAGGTAGAAAAGAAAGCATTAAAGAAGTATGCATCAATCTATTAAAGAAGAATATGAATATTAAAGATATTATTGATGTAACAGGATTATCAGAAGAAGAAATTAAGAAGATACAAAAAGAACATGAGAATATTTAAAACTCATGTTTTTCTTTATATAACAAAAAAACATGTATCCGAAGATACATGTGATATGGCGCCTTAAACAGGACTCGAACCTGTGACACCCTGGTTAACAGCCAGGTGCTCTACCGACTGAGCTATTAAGGCACGAACAATATAATACCATAATTCAATTGAATTGCCAACACTTTTAAACAAAAAAACATGCATTTTTTATGCATGTTTTTTCTACGCGCCTTAAACAGGACTCGAACCTGTGACACCCTGGTTAACAGCCAGGTGCTCTACCGACTGAGCTATTAAGGCAGTACATATATTCTACTACTTTCCTAGAAATACACAAGTATTTTTTCTAGCTCATCTTAAGAATTTTTATATTGACTTAGAATAGTACAGATAGTACAGTTTATACAGATAAGACAGAAAGGAGCTGTTATGTTTCTGATCAACACCCAAAGCAAAGAACCAATCTTTGAACAGATTCAAAATCAGATACTACGTTTTATACAAGCTGGTGTACTAGCACCAGGAGACCGTTTACCAAGTGTACGTCAACTCGCACAAGATAACGGCATCAATCCTAACACAGTCTCAAAAGCGTATATCGAATTAGAAAAGAATGGTTATGTCTATAACCTCCCCAAGAAAGGTGTCTATGTTTCTGACATCAACATTCAAGTTCAACAAGAAGAAAGAATATTACATATACTCAAACCATTAAAAGATAGTGGCATTCAAAAAGAAGAATTATTAAATATCATTGAAAAACTCTATGAGGGAGATCAATCATGTTAGAAATCAATAAATTATATAAAAGTTTTGGAAATAAAGTTGTCTTAGATGGATTGGATCTAGAAGTACAAGATGGTTCCATCTTTGGATTAGTTGGTATCAATGGTGCCGGTAAATCCACATTACTGAGAACTATCGCTGGTGTATATGAACCAGAACAAGGAACAATCTTGTTGGATGGATGTGATACATATGATGATGTAAAGATTCGTAATAACATCGCATTTGTATCTGATGAAGCATACTTTCCTATCGGTTCAACGATTGAGTCTGTAAAACTGTTGTATCAAACAATGTATGAGTTCTCTGAAGAAGATTATCAAAAGTATCTAAAGATGTTTGAATTAGATGAAAATGCATCCATCATCAATCTATCTAAAGGAAACAAAAGAAGAGTTTCATTATTATTTGCGTTAAGTACAAAACCTAAGCTTCTTTTATTAGATGAAGCATATGATGGTCTTGAACCACTTGTTCGATTCAAATTCAAAAAAGCATTAACAGAACTCATTGAAGAACATAACATAACTGTCATTATCTCTTCTCATAATCTAAAGGAATTAGAAGATATTTGCGATTCTTTTGGAATCTTAGAAGATGGAAAAATGATGGAATATGGTGATTTAACAGATTCAAAAGAAATCATTAATAAATATCAAATCGTATTTGATAAAGATAAATCTAAAGAAGATTTCAATCAATTTGATATTCTTCACTATGAACAAGAAGGACGTGTATATCAGATCGTTATCAAAGGAAATCAAGATGAAGTACTTTCTAAGATCAATGATATGCATCCTATTCTAGTTGATGTACTACAAGTCAACTTTGAAGAGTTATTTATTTATGAGTTAGAGAAAAAGGAGAAGAATGATGCTGAATAAAAATTATTTTAAATATTTATTTCAGAATAAGAAGATAGCTTGGATATTCTTCCTTATCATGTACATGGCGGTATCTCTATCATCCTTCATCTCATTAGGAACTACTTATTCTGTCAAGCTCAATTTCGCATTCAAATGTTCTTTTGTTCTTTCTTGCATCATGACATTTGTATTACCAATATTCTTATTTTCCTTTGTACATCGCAAAAGAAGTTGTGATCTATACTTTTCTTTACCTATCGAAAGAAAAGAACTTTTATCCACAACGATCCTATTCTCATTCTCCCTAACATTTGGATTCTTCATTCTCACTACACTTGTAGCGATTCTATTATGTATGTCTCATATAACGATCAATCTAATAGCTTATCTACAAACGATATTGTTTGTTGGATTCAGTTCATTAGCACTATTATTGATCAATTCATCCATCTATCTATTAGCGAATAATATCTTTGATGGAATCCTAATGTTAGCAGCGTATCTTGTAATTCCTGTTTCCATTTGTATCATATTAAGTGTCATATCAAATGTATTCTTGATAGATTTCTTAGTTAACAAATCAAATGGAGGAATCTATTTCTCACCTATTGCGATGATATGGACAAACGCCTCCGTACTTATGAGTGATATCGTTCATTCTGCTGATACGATTGCTTATTTTGAACCATTCTCAAATGTATATGTAATCTTATTATTCATATACACTATCATTTTTTCTTATCTACTAAAGAAGAATTTCGTTGATAGAAAAACTGAACGCGCTGAACAAATTTCAGACACTTTCCTTTCCTATCCATTTATCATCAATTATTATCTCTTGGTTTCATTGGTCATACTTGGATTAACTTGTACAGAAGAAGGAATCGATGATGGTTATGTCATTCTTTATATCCTTCTCTACTTTGTTTATATCGTTGCGTTGTTCATCTATAAAAGAAAGATCAAATTCTATTGGAAGAACACATTTTACTACATCGCAGTCATGGTATTGGCACTTGGAATTGGAGAAATCATTTTTATCAACAAAGGATTTGGATTGCCATACACATATTCCTTATCAACAGGAAACACCCTTGTATGTAATATCAGTGAATACGACCTCAATACTTCTCTAGCATTAGATACGGATAGTTCTTCTACAACATCCGTGTCCTTAGATATCACTATCAATATTCCTACAGATGAATTAGATAGTGATACATACAAAGAAGCAGTCTCTATTCTTGAAGATAAAAGAAATCAAGCAATTGATGCATGGTTCGAGAAACGTTATTACGAAGATGCAACCTGTACGATTACATTCAATAGTACAAGTGATAATTCAACACTTCTCTATGGTCCTACTTATCAAACGTCAAACCTATTTACTTTAGATGAATTAAAAACATTAAGTAAATGTGGCACGATCAACATATCAGTATATGATTATGAATCCGGAATTGATAACTCATATTCATTAACAGAATATTTAAAGGCGGTACAAAATGATTTTGAATAAACAAAAACTAACAGTAAACCAAGATGGAAAAGAAGAACATTTCACATCAAAAGAATTTGGAATCTTAACTTATCTCATTGATAACCCAGATCAAATAATCTCTGCAGAACAGATCTATCAACATGTATGGAATGAAGAACCATTCAATTGTCGAGCAATCATTTGCGTACATATCTGTCATATCAGAGAAAAGCTAATGAGAATTGGTTTTCCAAAAGAAACTTTAGACTCCTTTTGGAAACAAGGTTATCGTTTCAATTTAAGTTACTAAAAAATGGCAATATATGCCATTTTTTGTTAGAGTTGTTCTTTATACCAACGTCCCCATTCTCTCATTGTATCAATGACAGGTCTAAGACTTTCGCCAAGTTCACTCAAGCTATATTCAACGTGTTTTACTTTTCCTTCAAACTCTTTTCTCTCAACGATGCCATCTTCTATCATCCCCTTCAAAGATTCTGTCAAAACCTTTTGAGATAAACCATCAAAAGTATGAAGAAGTTCTCCATTTCTTTTAGGTCCTGTTAATAACTCTCTCAAAATCAACAATTTCCATTTACTGCCAATGACTTGTACAGCTGTTGCGACATCGCATACAGGCATATCTTCTCTTTTAACCATATTGCCTCCATTTTCCGTTATATTAACACAATTCCATTTTTGTTTTCTGATACAATATTTTTACTAGTAGTATTTTACTACAGACAGGAGATTTTTTATGGGTTTAATTTTATCAACATTAAATGCAGCTACTGGAACACTAGCAGATCAATGGAAAGAATACTTTTATTGTGATGCTATTCCATCAGATACGATTTGCGTAAAAGCGCACAAGAAAACACAAGGATTTGGAAATCATGGAAATGACAATATCATTTCTGATGGTTCTATTATCGCAATTGCGGATGGTCAATGTATGATCATTGTTGAACAAGGTAAAGTTGTTGATATCTGTGCAGAGCCTGGTGAATATAAATACGATTCTTCTACAGAACCATCTATCTTTACAGGAAATGATTTATCTTCATCTATTAAAGATGTATTCGCACAGATTGGTAAGAGAATTACTTTTGGTGGTGGAGCTGGTGCAGATCAAAGAGTGTACTACTTTAACACAAAAGAAATCACAGGTTTAAAATATGGAACTGCTTCTCCAGTACCATTCAGAGTTGTTGATGCTCGTGCTGGTATTGATTTAGATATTTCATTAAAAGCATTTGGTGAATATTCTATTAAAGTTTCTGATCCAATTCTTTTCTATACAAATGTATGTTCTAATATATCAGATTCATATAAAGTATCTGATATTGAAAATCAAATGCGTTCAGAACTTTTGACAGCTTTACAACCAGCATTTGCGAAAATCAGTGCGACTGGTGTACGTTATTCCGAAATACCAGCACATACAACAGAATTAGCTAATGCGTTAAATGAAGAACTTTCTAAAAAATGGAAGGATCAAAGAGGAATCGAAATCGTATCCTTTGGTGTATCTTCTATCAAGGCAAGTGAAGAAGATGAAGCAACGATCAAACAAATGCAGAAGGATGCTGCGTATACAAACCAGCAATTAGCCGGAGCTGCCCTTGTTGGTGCACAAGCGCAAGCTATGCGTGATGCTGCCAATAACGCAAATGGAGCTGCTATGGGATTTGTTGGAATGAACGCGGCACAAGCAGCTGGAGGAATCAACGTAAATTCTTTATTAAATTCTCAACCAACAGCTACAGGTTGGATCTGTCCAAAATGTGGTACAAACAACACTGGTAAGTTCTGTTCTAATTGTGGTACAGCTAATCCTACAAATGTAAAATGGATCTGTCCTAAGTGTAATACAGAAAATACCGGAAACTTCTGTAATAACTGTGGAGAGAAGAAACCTGATTGATTCATGAAAAATATTGATCAAGAAAAATATAAAAGACAAGTTCAATCAAATAATTTGATTGGTGTTCTTTTAGGACTTTCTTCTATCGCTTTATTTATTATCCTTTATGTACTTTCTAAAGTACTAACAAAATAGAAAGGAATTTACATGGCTGAACAATTAACAAATTATCAATGTCCGAATTGTAACGGTCCTCTTAAATTCGATCCTATCACGCAGAAATTAAAATGCGAACAATGTGGTTCTTCTTTCACGACTGATGAAATCGATCAGTACTTCTATGAGTCTAATCAACAAGCAATCCATGTTGATGATGCAACCAAACAAAAAGAAGCTGCTGAATCGTTACAATGGAGTGAAGAAGAAGCAAAGACCATGCGTGCATACACTTGTCCTAGTTGTGGAGCACAACTTATCGCTGATGAAAATACAGCCGCTACAAGTTGTCCCTATTGTGGCAATCCAACAGTTGTTCCAAAACAATTTGATGGTTCTTTAAAACCAGATTACATCATTCCATTTAAACTCATTAAGGAAGACGCTGTAAATAAATTAAAAGATTTCTACAAAGATAAACCATTCTTACCAAATGAATTTACAGAAGAAAACCACATTGAAGAAATCAAAGGTGTTTATGTTCCATTCTGGCTTTATGACGGTAATGTAACAACACATTTAAGAGCTCATGGTACACGTTCTCATTCTATTACGACACATGATGAGATCATCACTACAACATATCACTTTCGAATTGAAAGAGATGGTGATGTTGAATTTAATATGGTTCCTGCAGATGCTTCTAGTAAGATGCCAGATGACTTTATGGATTCTATTGAACCATTTGATTATGGAGAACTTGTTCCATTTCAAATGTCATATCTACCTGGGTATCTAGCTGATAAGTATGATGTAAGTTCTGAGGAAGATGAAGATAGAGTGGATAAAAGAGTTGCGAATACTTCCATTCAATTATTACGATCTACGATTACAGAATACGCTACATGCACATTAGAAAAACAATCATCTGAGATCCATCCTGGAACTGTTCATTATGCATTCTTACCAGTATGGTTATTATCAACACAATATCAAGGTAAGAATTACTTATTCGCTATGAATGGACAAACAGGAAAGATGATTGGTGATGACTTGCCTACAGATACAAAAAAGATTCTTGGTCTATTCGCATTAATTACAGTGATTGGTATCGTATTGTTGTATGTCATACTATTTATATTGATGAGGTAAGCGTATGAAGATAATGAAAAAGATAATATTATTCTTTGTATTCTTACTCTTCATTCCATTTACTACAGTTCATGCATCTAGTGATGTATATGTAGAAGATACTTATGGAAAATTAACAAGTGAAGAAGTAACTGAATTACAAAACTACGCAAAAGAAATTTCGGATACTTATCAATTTGGAGTATACGCAAGAATCATAGAAGATACAACTGGATCTTCTTATAACAATATGGATGAATATTCCGAACGATACTATTCGCAAGAAAATCTAGGATATGGTGATACCTCAGATGGAGTATTATTGTTGATAACCTTTAGTGAAGAAGGTGGAACATACCAAGTTATGATTCCTTCCTCTTCTGATCAAAAAATGTTTTCATTAGATGGTCTAGATCTAATGGATAATGCTGCGTATTCCTCTTTAAAGAATCAAGACTTTTATCAAGCAATCTTTGGTTATATTGAACGCGCAGATAGTTTGATGTCTTACTATGAATCTCATGGTGAAGCGTATGGTAGTAACTATGGATATGAACCAACTGTACAAGATAGCACGAACATCAAATATGCTTCTGTATTTGGAATACCACCTATCGTGGCATTGTTAACCGTTTTAGGTTTAAAGAAAAAACATAAGACAAAGTACACTGCTACTACAGCTACAAACTATGTACCACAAAATGGATTACATCTCACAAATAAAAGAGATATGTTCTTATACCAAACAGTAACACGTGTTCCACTACCACATGATGATGGAAATCATGGTGGAGGTAGAGGCATGTCTCCTGGAGGAAGTCATTTCTCTTCAGGTGGTGGAATGCATTCTGGTGGAGGTCACTTCTAAGACTCTGTCGATACAGGGTCTTTCCCTTTGAAAATATTTTCATAAAAATATGAAAGAATTTAAAATTATTTACAAAATGATATTGTAATCTTATATATCCTATGTGAAAATAAATTCGTAAAAATCAAAACAAGAGGTAGCGATGTAAAAGAGTATCTTGTGGAGTCGACAGACTAAGAAACAAGTGAAAGGTAACCATCGCCGAACGAATGTTGTTGGTAGATGACATTCGTGGGGTCATGAAGAATATTCATGACACTCCTTCCAAAAAGAAGAGGCGCTTTGTTTGTACAGAAATAGTTTTGTTCAATCACGTCTCTTACGAGACGTTTTTATTTTTATACAAAAACGAAAGTGAGAGAAAAAACATGAAAAGATTTATTACAACATTATGCACATGTGCACTAACGCTAAGTCTAGCTGGATGTACAGCCGGTCTTACAGACAATTCCACAACGACTACAGAAGATAGTTCTTCTTCTGCTTCCACAACAAAGACAGTATTAAGAATTGGAATGGAATGTGATTACGCTCCAAGTAACTGGCAAGAAGATACTGCTAGTGATACTAACCTTCCTATTTCTAATCTTGAAGGTTTCTACGCAGAAGGATATGACATTCAGATTTCTAAGTTATTAGCC
>CAVCCE010000050.1:0-8076 GCA_963600555.1 Duodenibacillus sp. | reverse complement strand
TGCGTTACGAGTACAATAGCCTTAGATTCTCTTTGAAGATATTTCTCTAACCATATGATCATATCTTGATCTAAATGGTTTGTTGGTTCATCTAACAAATAAAGATCAGCTTTCTTGATTAGTGCTATCGCTAAGGCAACTCTTTTCTTTTGTCCACCAGAAAGAATATCGATCTTTTCATCATAATTTGTTAGTCCCAATTTATTTAAGATAGCTTTGATTTCATAATCTTCTACCTTATCTTCCATATAAGAAAGAACTGTATCATAGATTGATAAGTCTTCTTCAAACTCCATTGTTTGAGGACAATAAGAAATCTTATATTTTTTTAAGAAATTGATTGTTCCAGAATCTTGTTTTTCTTTTCCTGCCATCAATTTCAATAATGTACTTTTACCAGCACCATTCAAGCCAACAACGCCCCATTTATCTGATTCATTCACAACAAAATCAACATGGTCTAATATTGGTGTTATTGCGTATTTATAACTAACATCTTCTAAAGATAAAATCATTTTTGTTTCTCCAAGCAGAAATTATTATACAATATTAATAGAAATATGGAGTAAATCATATATGAGCACAACATTAACATTAGAAGAAAAAAAAGATTTGATCAAAATGGCAAAAGCTGCTAGAAAATTCGCATATACACCTTACAGTGATTTCAAAGTAGGTGCAGCATTACGTTCTAAAGATGGAAGAATATTTACAGGATGTAATATCGAAAATGCTTCATTTACACCGACAGTTTGTGCTGAAAGAACTGCATTGTTTAAAGCTGTATCCGAAGGTGTAACTGAATTCACAGATATCGCAATCGTTGGTGCGAAGACAGGTGAAATCAATAAGCAAATCACATCACCTTGTGGTGTTTGTAGACAAGCACTATTTGAATTTGGTGGTAAAAACCTCAATGTCATTTTAGCTAAAACAGAAGATGATTTTATCGAAGAGGATCTTGATACATTGTTGCCATACGGATTTGGCCCTAGCAATGTAGAAGGAAACAGTGCAGTAGAATAGTTAAAAAACACGTTATTACGAGATTCGTAATAACGTTTTATTTTACTGCTTCAAAACCTTCTTCATAGATAGATTTCAACGCATCTGTTGTATCTCCAACTCCTTCATATTGTTTTACAACTTTTCCATCTTTTATAAAGAATACATGTGGTGTATAAAGATGTTTTTTTCCTTCATCATCATACTCTAAATAATCACCTAATCTTTCAATAACTAGATCATAATCATCAATATCTGTATTTGATTCCCAACTAGAATCTTTTCTTGTGTTGATATAGCCGACTTCTTGATCATATTCTTTTGCAACTTCATTTAGAATTGGCATAGCTTGATTACAATAAGGACATTCAGAAAAACCAAAATAAACGATAAACGTTTCATTATCATCCATTTCTTGTATCATCTCTTTTACAGTCATGTCATAAAAAACATGTTCTGTATCTGTGAATTTTTCATAACCTGACATATCTGATTTTTGTTTGGAAGTAGAAGTACATCCAAAACATAACAACAGTGATAATACGATATATGTTATTTTTTTCATGATATTCTTATCAAAAAAGTGATCTTAATTGATCACTCTTCAAATCCTTTCCATACAGGTTCACCTGTATATTCTTTAGGTTGTTCTTCTCCTCTTAATACCCTTAATGCAGCATCACACATTGCCTCATGTTCAAACTCACCAGGATATGCCTTGATAGGAGCAATCCAACCACAATCTTCAGTAATCGTATCAACAACACCAGGAATACGTAATAAGCCGCCAGTCAACAAAATGGCATCTACCTTTCCTTTTAGTGGAGCAGACATCATCGCAATCCATTTAGAACATTGATAGATCATCGCATTCCAAACTCTTTCCGCTTTCTTATCTCCACGTCTTACCATTTCATAGTAGATCTTAGAAGAATCAGAAGTACCAAACCAGCTTGATAATCCACCTCTTTGAGAACATAATTCTCTTACTTCCTTTGGATCCTTATCAAACAAATAATCCAATACATCTGTCACTGCCATAGATCCCATTCTTGTTGGTGTAAAAGGACCTTCACCACCACCAGCATCATTGGCATCGATCATTCTTCCGTGATCATGGCAAGTAATTGAAATACCACCATCAATATGAGCAATGATCAAATTAAGATCTTCATACTTCTTTCCAATTTCACTCGCATAAACTCTACCTGTCGCCTTCGCATTTAAAGTATGCGCAGTCGCTCTACGATATGTATCTTTTACACCAGTAATTCTAGCTAAATCACTCAGTTCATCTACGATTGGTGGATCTACCATCAAACAAATACATTGATATTGATTCGCAATTAATTTTGCTAACTGGACACCTAACATAGAACTATGATAAAAATGTCCTTTAACATCCTTAGTATCTTCTATCAATTTATCATTTACTTCATACGTTCCACTTTCACATGCATAACATGGACCGCCTCTTCCAACTACCGCCTCAATTCCTGTTAAATCAATACGACTATCCTTCAAGAATTGACGGATACCAAACATTCTATATTCTAGCTGATCATTAATTGTTTCATATGTCATTAGTTTAGAAGAATCATGGAAGATACTTCTAGATACAATACACTTTTCATTTTCAAAATACGCTACTTTTGTGGAAGTAGAGCCAGGATTTACAACAAATACTCGATATGTCTTTTCCATAATAAATACCTCGCTTTCAATCATAAACCTTCAACAAAAAAAAATGAAGAGATACTCTCTTCATCAAATGAAATTATTTTCAATTTTTTCAGAAGCTTCTTTCAAAGTCTTACAAACTGCCGCAACTTGATTTCTAATTTCTTCTGTTGGTTGTAAAAGATCTGGAATCATGATCGTTTTTGCTCCTGAAGCAACACCAGCTTTTACACCATTAAATGCATCTTCAAACACATAACAATCTTTTGGATCAACACCTAATCTTTCTGCCGCCAACAAAAAGATATCTGGTGCAGGTTTACCGTGTTCTACTTCTTGTCCGCTTACAACGACTTCAAAGTATTCTTCTACATTCGCATTCTTTAGATTACGTACGATCATATCTTTTTGAGATGATGAAGCAACTGCCATCTTCACACCATTCTTCTGAAACATCTCTAAGATATCCATGAGACCTTCCTTCATATCGATATGTTTCGCTTCATCATCTGAAACACCCTGTCTAACACGATCACGAATATCCGTACCATCTTCAACATTGTAATACTTTTGGATAACATCCAACATATGTTGCCCAGATGAGCCACATATTTCACTTTTAAAAGCTTCTGGTAATGTTATCCCCATTTCATCTGCCACTAATTTCCAATTTGCTTGCCAGACCTTTTCAGTATCAAACATCAACCCATCATGATCAAAAATTGCACCTTTCAACATAATTCTCTCCTTCAATACCAAAATAATAACATAAAACTTACAATATCAATCTTGTTAGAACACCAACAACGTTATAAAATTGTATCAAGAAATGCATTAAAGGAGACGAATAATATGTTAAGAGTAGGAATGCTTACAAGCGGTGGTGATTGCCAAGCATTAAACGCAACAATGCGTGGAGTATATAAAGCTGTCACAAATAATGCGAAAGAACCTGTAGAATTCTATGGTTTCCAAGATGGTTATAAAGGATTGATGTATGGAAGATTTAGATTATTAAATGATGATGATTTCTCAAACATCTTGACTGTTGGTGGAACGATTCTAGGAACATCTAGAGTACCATTCAAAGAAATCCACGATCCAGATCCTAATGGCCTAGATAAAGTAGCAGCTATGAAAGAAACATACTACAAATTACAATTAAACTGTTTGGTCATGTTAGGTGGTAATGGTTCTACAAAAACTGCCAATCTATTAAGTGAAGAAGGATTAAATGTAATCACATTACCTAAGACAATTGATAATGATACTTGGGGAACAGATATGACATTTGGATTCCAATCCGCTGTTGATATCGCAACAAGATGTATTGATGAAATCCATACGACAGCTAACTCTCATGGTCGAGTATTCATCGTTGAAATCATGGGTCATAAAGTCGGTTGGTTGCCACTCAATGCAGGAATCGCAGGTGGTGCAGATATTATCTTATTACCAGAAATTCCATATGACATTGATAAGGTCATTCAAGTCATTGAAGATAGAGATAAGAATGGAAAAAGATTTACGATCATCGCTATGGCAGAAGGAGCCATTTCTAAAGAAGATGCTGCATTGTCCAAAAAGGAATATAAGAAGAAGCTAAAGAATTATGCATTTCCTTCACCTTCTTATGAATTAGCTGATTTGATCAAGACAAAGACAGGTAGAGAAGTTAGAGTTACTGTTCCAGGTCACGTACAACGTGGTGGTGCACCTGATCCATATGATCGTGTATTTGCTTCAAGAGTTGGTGCTGTTGCGGGCATGTATGTATTAAAAGAAAAGTATGGTGTCATGGTTGGTTATAAGAATAGAGAAATGGTAGCTGTTCCACTTAAGGAAGTTGCTGGAAATTTAAAAACTGTAGATCCTAACGCAAATATCATCAAAGAAGCGAAATCACTTGGAATATCATTTGGTGATTAACAAATAAAGTCGATATCATACGATACCGACTTTTCTTATTTTTCAATACTTTTCATAAGTTTCTTTAAAATTTGGAAATGATGTTTATTCATATAAGAAACACCCAATTCAACTGTTTTCCAATTAATACCTTCTAACCATATCATTTGACGGATACAAGTATCATCCAACGCAGATTCATCCATTCCTTCTACAAATCCTGACTTTGCGATCCTACTAGCAATCTTGTAGATTACTTTACCTAATTTCTTCTCTTGTAGCTCACCAATTGTTGTATCTGGAGTAAAAGGATATGCTTGTCTTTTCTGAGGTAAAGGATGTCCTAAAATAGAAATAAAATCATTTGTATGAACATCTAAGATTCCTCTTTCTACATGGAACATTTCTTTATGGATCGTAGAATAAGGTTCAACATTTCCTGAAACATGAACAGATTGATGTAGGGATAGTTCTTTTAATGATGTCCCTACAGAGATAATATAATTTCCTTCTTCAATATCCCATTTATGTTCTTTTACATCATAGTAATTTAATGTAGAAAGATCTGTTTGAATCGTTATTGTTCTTTCTTCATTCGGTCTTAATTCTACTTTTGAAAAATCAATTAATTCATGATTACTTCTCGCAATCTTTGAATCCGGTAAAGACATATATACTTGTATGATTTCTTTTCCAATATAGGAACCTGTATTTTTAATTGTAATCGTTGTGTTGATTTTCTGATCATTTATTTCTACATTCAAATTAGAATATTGAAATGTTGTATAACTTAATCCAAAACCAAAATCAAACTCTGTAGGAATACCAAACGTATCATAATATCGATATCCACTATATATCGTTTCTCTATATTGTGTTTCAAATCGATCATTCATAAACCACTTATATGAAGGTACATTCTTCTCTCTATGTGGCCATGTTTCAGCTAACTTACCACTTGGACACACATCACCATACAAGATAGAACATGTAGCTTGTCCACTTCTCGCTCCTGCAAAATAAGTTAACAAAATACCCTTCACATCATTTCTAAATGGTAATAAAACAGGTGAACCCGTTTGAAGAATAATAATGATATTATCATTTACTTGTTTGATCTTTTGAACAAGCTCTAATTGATTTTCAGGTAATGATAATGTCTTACGATCCATACCTTCCGTTTCTTTTCCTTCCGGAAGACCTAAAACAACAACGACCTTCTCATTCTTTTCTGCATTCTTCACTGCTTCTGTTATTAAAGTTTCATCCGTTGATTCACATTTCATATGATATCCATCAACATATGTAACTTTAGAAGAAATGCTCCTCATAGAGGAAAAGATATTATCTAGACTACTACTTGTAACTCCTGAACTACCTGCACCTTTATAACGTGTATATTTCGCAAATGGTCCTACGACCAAAATAGACTCTTCTTTTTTAAGAGGAAGAATATTATCATTCTTTAATAAAACAATAGATTCTTCCGCAGCTTTCTTAGCGAATTGAAGATGCTTTTGTCTATCAAATCTCTCATTATTTTTATTCCTACATCGAACGGATAATTCACGTAAATATTGATTAGATTGATGTAGTACAGACTCTTCTAATTCACCTTTTTTGATAGCTTCATAAATCAACTGATCTGCTCCGATATTTCCACCAGGCATTTCTAAATTTAAGCCTGCTTTTAATGAAGCAACAGGATCATATACTGCACCCCAATCAGAAACAAATGCGCCATCAAATCCCCATGAACGTGCTTCATCCATCAATTGTTTATGTTCAGTACAATGAATCCCATTTAATTTGTTATAAGAATTCATGATGGTATACGGATGTGATTTTCGAACAGCGATTTCAAATTGTTTTAAATAAAGTTCATGTAGCGTTCTTTCATCAATTACACTATCACATACCATTCTTCCATATTCTCTATTATTTGTAGCGAAATGTTTTAATGAAACTCCAATACCTTTTTCTTGAACTCCATTAATGTAACTAGTCGCTAACTCTCCACTCAATACAGGATCTTCTGAAAAATATTCAAAGTTTCTTCCACCCAATGGACTACGTTTATGATTGATACCAGGTCCCAATAAAATATCAGTATTCGATTGAATACATTCTTCCGCTAATATGTTCCCATATTCTTTTAAAAGATCACGATCAAATGAGCATCCCATCAAACTTTCAGTAGGATAGCTAATAGAAGGTTTACAAACAGGAAAACCTAAAGAATCATCCACTTCGATACGTAATCCATTAGGACCATCATGCATCGTTATTTCTTTTCCATTTATTTCATTTGTATGCCATTTATCTTTACCTTGAAAAAGAATACATTCTTTTTGGATATCATTCTTCATACGATCTTTCTCATATTTTGAATCATTTGTAGAATCATCTGATTAAACTTTTCATTATTCTCTTCTGGAATATTATCAAATACGATTTCTTCCAAATCATTCAAAGCTTCTCTGATTTCTTTATGAATTGGTTCTGCTTTTTCTTCTAATGTAATGTATGTCCTACCTTCACTCACATCCATATAAACCAATCTCTTTAGATTCAGTTTCGTGATGATCAATGATACATTAAAAGAAGAAATACCTGTGAAATCAGCAATATCATCCACTGTATTGACACTGTCCGCATCAATTAAAGCAGATAGTACTTTCATATCATTTAGATTCAATTCATATTTTGTCGCAATCGTATTCAATTTCTGATCAAAAGCTTTATTTAAATAATACGCGAAAGCTAACATTGAATCTTTACTTGTTGTATATTTTGCTTGAACTCTTTCTTCACCAAGCTTCTTTACCCCTGGTAAGACACCAATTGCGAATTCATCTCTAGCACCATCCACTAAAAAGCTCGCAATCTGTAGACGATCTTTACGATATTCTTCTTCATCTAATACATTTTTATAAAAGTTATTGTAGTATGTGAAAACATTTGTTTTCATTTGATAAAGCTTAGAAAAAGACATACCTTGTGATACTAACGATCCTTCTGTTTTAACATAGTAATAGACTGGTGCTTTTAGTGGCATGATTTTTTCTACATGTAAAAGATATTCTAGATTAAAGATAAAATCTTCCGCAAAACGAACATTCTCATCCATCTTCAAATCATATTTCTTAAAGATCTCTGCTTTATATAACTTATTCCAAAGTACACCATAATAATAATCAGCTGGTGTAACCATCATTAATTGAGCATATTCTTGTAAAGATAATGGATTTGTTGAAGCAATACTTCCCTGTATCGCAACATTTTCACCAACGACTCTATAAAAATATCCTACTGTTAGATCTGCATTACTTTCTTCCATCGCTCTTACTAATAATTTTGTAGAATCTGTTGGAATCCAATCATCTGCATCTAAGAATTGTACATATTCACCATGTACTGCTTCCAAAGCAGTATTTCTCGCTTTCGATACACCACCATTTTCTTTATGAATAACTTTTAATC
>CAVCCE010000049.1:0-8143 GCA_963600555.1 Duodenibacillus sp. | reverse complement strand
GAAGGTGTTCTTGAAGGTGAAATGAATCGTAGTATTTCTATTGCGAAGATGATGTTATCCTATAATGAGAAAGCTGATAAGATTGCTCAATATACAGGTTTATCAGAAGAACAAATATTAGAATTGAAATGAAAGTAAAAAAGTTATCAAGCGATAACTTTTTTTACGACTTTCTTTGATAAAGAGAATAAATACTTGTTTGATCATATAAAACATAATCAGAATCTAATATATCTTGAATTATTTCTGTATTTGTATCAGTTAAGATCCATTTTGCTTGATCGGTACTAAAGGTATCAATGATCTTTTCCTTGATATTTTCATCGTTTTTAGCTACTTTATCTTGTAGGCAGAAATATTTATAACAAGGCATCGCATTTGTTAATAGATATGCATTCGTTATATTTTTTCCACCATATATAACGATTTTATCGTAATCTTCAGAAGGAATATTATCAACTAGACTTTCCCATCCCTCATTATGATAAATTCCATAAGATTCAACGATTGAAATAGCTTGAGGAAATTCTTTTAAATACATGTGATAAAAAGAAATAAATGAAATCGTTATACATAATATCATTGTAGTTTTAGAATGATTTTTAAGAGGTAATAATAAAAATATAGAGTTACATAGTAATGTTATATTGATTACTGTAAACATTGATAAATACGTAGAAAAGTCTATTTGGAAGAAGAATAAACATTCAATAATACATAAAACAATCATTATAAGACCATAGATATATCTTTTTCTGAAACAATAAAAGATACTAGCGAAAAAAGAGGCAAAAATAGGAAAACGGTAAAAGAATAAAATCTTGTAGTAATAGGTTGTTTTTGTGCCTGTATAAAATGAATCTTCTTGATATTGGAATACATCATAAATGAATTCATTTAAACATCCTTGATGATAGAAATATAAGGTGAATGGAACAATGATGGTGATCATTCCAATACATAATAAAATAAGATTTTTAAAGAGTAGTCTCCATTGTTTCTGATATATGAAATGGAAATAAATAAATAAGATTGGAATAAACACAATGATTCCATTCATATTACACATTGCTGTTACACCAAGAGAAATACCGAAGAATAATGATTTGAATGGATTCCATTTATGATTCTTAAAGTAAGAGAAGACAAAGTAATAAGACCATCCAATCCAAGGTAATAAAAACTCTTCAGTATACATCCCGTCAGGGTAGTTTATTTTTAAGAAAACAATGGTTAGAAATTGAACCATACATGCATATACTTTATTCTTTGTTGTAAGTTGTGTTAAACAATATACAGAAAGAAGAAAGAAGAACATATTTATGATTTGTGGAATAATGATTCCACTTTTGTTTCCGTGTACAAAACCAATTCCTATACTTCCTAACCAATACATCCATGGACCATTTGAAGTAAATAAATCTTTATAAGGAATGATTTTATAATACCAACCTCTTGATATCGTTACAGGAATTGATGCATCTGTACCATCGTAATACCAACTAAGAGGGCTTGTGGAATGAGAAAATAAAAGGATAAAACCAACAGACAATCCTAATATGATCGTAAGTGATAACCAATGTTCTTTTGTTAACTTGTATAATTTCTCTTTCATGATGAAAATTATACGCTTTTGGTTGCAAGATGTTAAAAGATTCTTTAAAATATCATTCGTCTCGGAGGCGAGTCATTCATAAGAAATGATAACCGGATAAGAGGAAGGTTGAGATACCTTTGTCTTATTCGTTTTTTTTAGGGAGGAAGTATGCAAAATAGTTTTACAGAAGGAAAAATTCTTGGACCATTATTGAAATTTACGATACCCGTTGTATTGGCTCTGGTATTACAGTCATTATATGGTGCTGTAGATTTGTTGGTTGTTGGACAATTCGCAACAAGTGCGGATGTTTCAGCGGTATCTACAGGTTCTCAAATCATGTCTACGATTACTAATGTAATTGCGGGATTGTCTATGGGTACGACGATCTTGTTAGGACAATTGATTGGTGAAGATAAGAAACGTGAAGCCGGTCAAGCTATGGGAGCATCTATTGTATTCTTTTTTATTGTTGCGATATTGTTTTCTATTTTGATGTTAGTTAATGTGACTGGGATCTGTACGATCATGAATGCTCCAGAAGAAGCATTTGATATGACAAAACAATATGTCGGAATTTGTTCTGCAGGTATGATCTTTATTGTTGCTTATAATGTACTAGGATCATTGTTTAGAGGAATTGGAAATTCAAGATTGCCACTTGTATCCGTAGCGATAGCGGCTGTTATTAACATCTTTGGGGATTTGTTTTTGGTATCTGTACTGCATATGGGAGCAGCTGGTGCAGCTATCGCAACTGTTGCTTCACAAGGAATATCTGTTTTGATTTCTATCTTTATTGTCACAAAGATCCAACTTCCATTTGCGTTTAAAAAGAATGATATTCGTTTTGATAAGTCCATAACAAAGAAAGTATTTAATTTTGGTTTTCCTTTGGCACTTTCTGATTTATTAGTTGGTTTATCATTCTTGGTCATTGTTGCGATAGTAAATCAATTTGGTGTCATTGCTAGTGCGGGCGTTGGTGTTGCGGAAAAGGTATGTGCATTTATTATGTTAGTACCTAGTGCCTTTGGCCAATCTATGGCTGCCTTTGTTGCACAAAACTATGGTGCGAAGAAATTGGATAGAGCACATCTTGGTCTCAGGTATGGTATGATCGTTTCATTTGTTCTTGCGTTATTTATGGCATACATGTCATATTTTCATGGAGATGTATTGTGTGGGCTATTCTCTAACGATGCTGATGTTATTGCGACAGGATGGGAATATCTAAAAGCCTATGCGATTGATTGTTTCTTTACAGCTATCTTCTTTAATATGGGCGGTTTCTTCAATGGATGTGGTTATACAAAATTTGTTATGGCTGAGAATTTGATAGGCGCACTATGTTTTAGAGTTCCGGTATCTTATTTGATGTCATTGATTAGACCAGTTCGTATCTTCTATATTGGTCTAGCGACTCCATGTTCTTCATTGGCTCAAGTCATTATGTGTGTATTGTACATGCAGCTGGTTGCGAAAAAGAAAGAAAAAGAACTACTCTAAAGTAGTTCGTAAAAGATGATATAAATGATCATAGCGATGAGTAATATTCGCTTGATTGTCTCAGGAATGAAAGATTCAACATTTGGTTTTTTTGTTGGATCTTTTTTTCTTTTGATTAGTTCAAATAGTTCTAAGAATGTATAGATGATTGGAAATAAGATGCATCCAATTCCTATATTTTTAAATAAAATATTAGAAAAAGAATGTTTGATCCAAAGTCTTTCCGTTTCAATCGTTAAGAACATCGATACAACAATAACAAGAATTTGAATACGGATAGCTAGAGTATTTGCTTCAGTAGTTCTATCTTTTGAATCAAAGGATTTAATAAGTTCTTTAGATTCTGTATCAAAGAATAAATAAGAACCGCATTTTCCTATATAGCGAAATCCTCTTTCTTTCATCTTATATTTGATATGATCTTTACTACATGCATTGTTATTTGAAAATAGATATTGTTCTGTAACGGAGTTAATAGAAACATAATATCTGTTTGTATTTGTTGGAATCATATTCACAAAAATGTTATTTAAAGATTGAACTTGATATCCATCAAATGAATTTAACCAAGTGAGAATTCCCTCACTATCTGCGTAGGAACATGGTAAAAGTTTAATCATTTTTCAATTTCTCCTATATAAGAGAATAACATAAAAAAACAGAAACAATCTAGTATAATAAATGAGATAGTGAGGTGCTAATATGAACCAAATCAAATGTCCTAATTGTGGAACAGTATTTACGATCAATGAATCGGATTATAGTTCCATTGTAGCTCAAATAAAAGACCATGCGTTTGAAGAAGAACTAAAGAAAAGAGAAAAAGAAATTGAACAACGTATGTTGGTACAAAATCAATTATCTTCAACAAAACAACAGGAATCTTATCAAACAGAATTATCAAATAAAGATAAAGAATTAGAAGAATTAAGACATCAATTGTCATTGAAAGAATCAGAATATAAAACACAACTAGAAAAGAATTCTTCGGAAGATAAAACGATGATTGCACAATTGAAGGGGCAATTAGAAAACAATCAAACAGAAAAACAATTAGCTGTTCAACAAGCTGTGAATGAATTAAATGAAAAGAAGAATTCAGAGATACAAAAGATTCAAAAACAGATGGATCAATTGAAAAATGATTCTTATATTCAATCGGAAACATTGCGTAACCAGTATGATGAAATGGTTAAGACAAAAGATCGTGAGATTGCAGATCAAAAAGCACTTGTAGAACAATACAAAGATTTTAAAGTGCGTCTTTCCACTAAGATGATTGGTGAGTCATTGGAACAACATTGTTCATATGAATTTAATAGAAATCGTATGGGAATGTTTCCTCGTGCTTATTTTGAAAAAGATAATGATGCGAGAAGTGGGTCTAAAGGAGACTTTATATTCCGTGATTATGATGAAGATGGAACAGAAATCATTTCTATTATGTTTGAAATGAAGAATGAAAATGAGACAACTTCCACAAAACATAAGAATGAAGATTTCTTCAAAGAATTAGATAAAGATAGAAAAGAAAAGGGTTGTGAATACGCAGTACTTTGTACGATGCTAGAAGCGGATAGTGATTTATACAATGAAGGTATCGTAGATGTATCTTATAAGTATCCTAAGATGTATGTCATTCGCCCTCAATTCTTTATTCCAATCATCACTTTGTTAAGAAATGCATCTATGAATGCGTTAGATTACAAGAAACAGTTGATGGTAGAAAAGAATAATAATCTTGATCTATCGAATTTTGAAGATAACATGAATAAGTTTAAAGAAGCTTTTGGAAAGAACTATGAAACTGCATCTAAGAAATTTGCGAACGCAATTGAAGAAATCGATAAATCAATTTCTCATCTTCAAAAGATCAAAGAAGCATTGACTTCATCTGATAGGCAACTACGTTTAGCGAATGATAAAGCGCAAGATCTAACGATACGTAAGCTTACGAAAAATGCACCTAGCGTACAAAAAAAGTTGGAGGAAGTGAAAAAGAACAATGAAGAGTAATATTGTTTGGACATTGTTTTATACAATACGAAATGGTTTGGAAATCTTGTTCTTTTATGGATTGAGTGTGAATGTGTCGATGTTCTATGAAGGAGTAACTTCCGCATGGGTGACATTATTTACATTTATGACAATGAGTGGGGCGTTGTTATTAACGTTATTGATTGATCTTTTGGTAGTAGAAAAAAAAGAGTCAGATATGATCCGGTGTTCTACGATGGTAATAACAAGTTTGATTCTTTCTGTTTTAGGTTTTCTTTCTAATATCTATGTAGGTGGAATGCTGCTTGTTTGTAATTTGTTGGATTGTTTCTTGAAATATAAAAAGAAGAATACATTCTATTCAATATTGATGTTTGTTGGAATCATAGTGATATGTAACTATTCCTTTAGAGCTTCTTGGATTTCTTTGAGTAAATATCTATTTTTGATCATGATTGAAATGATGCTTGTATTTCAATATGGAACAGATAGAAAAGTATCTTATCTTGATACAAGAACAATATTTCAAAATAAGAAACAACTCTTATTACAAACATGCATTCAACTGACAAAGTATCTTTGTATTCTTGGAGTATTTGTGTGTGGGTGTGTATCCATGATCCATATCTACAATGAAGGTGAATTGTTTTCAATGAAGAAAATGGATCTTTACTTATTGATGCTTTGTTTAGGAATGTTATTGATTTCTTATGTAGAAAAGAAAAAGATAAAAGAAAAGAATGAAGTTAGTCAAAGATTAGCTTTCATACTTACAATGATCGTTATAGGCTGTGTGATGTTGAAATCTTCTATCATGTTAAGCTTGGTCTGGATCTTGATATGTGGATCTTATGCTGCATTAGAAATATTATTGATGATGTATGCTAAACAGCTAAAGAAGAATCTATTTATGAACGTCATGTTGTGTGTCATCCTTGTGGTCGCTCAGACATTGTATGATGGAATCTATGTGGATTATAGTGTGGTACTAATGAATGTATTTTTAATGCTTGGAGTAGTTGGAATCATTCATTTATTTTCAGATTTAAAAATTGAAGATACAATAGAAGAAGAGGTAGAAGAATATGGCAATTAAAGCAATCTTATTAGATATTGATGGTACACTAACGAACCATAAAAAAGAAATTACACCTGAAACAAAGAAGGCATTGATGAATGCACAGGATTATGGAATTCGATTGGTCATTGCGAGTGGTAGACCTGCGAAGGGAATCTTCCAATATGGTGATCAGTTGGATATGAAATATCATAATGGTATCTTTGTTTGTTACAACGGAGCTAGAGTCGTAGATTGTCAGACTGGAGAAGTCTATGTTGATGTAACGATTCCTAAGGAAACAACAAAGAGAGTCTTAAATCATATGAAGAATTTTGATGTAAGACCTATGATTACACATGGTTCTCATATGGTTGTTGAAGATGTGTATAACTGTATGATAAAAGACGGTGATAGAGCATTCAATGTCATTGAATATGAATCACGTATGAATGGTTATAAGCTGATGGAAGTAGAAGACTTAGAAACGTTTGTGGATGGACCAGTCAATAAGATCTTGACTGCGGGTGATTCTGATTATCTTCAAGCACACTATAAAGAAATGGCAGCACCTTTTGAAGATGAGCTATCTATGATGTTTACTGCGAATTTCTACTATGAATATACAGCCAAAGGTGTCGATAAAGGAAAAGCTTTAACGATTGCGATGGAAAAGTTAGGTATCAAACCAGAAGAATGTATTGCTTTTGGGGATGCTGAAAATGATATTTCTATGTTGAACTTTGCTGGTATTGGAGTCGCAATGGGAAATGCACAACAACCAGTAAAAGATATCGCTGATGAAATCACAGATGATAATGAACATGATGGCATTGCGAAATCTTTATATAAACATATTCCACAATTACATACATTTGACTAAGGAGTGAGAAATCACTCCTTTTCTTTTATATAATAGTTGCTACCATATCCATCATATATACAAGCATGTTTTGTTTCTGTATAGAAATATATTTGATTAGATTCTTGGTAGAGATATCCAGTATAAGAAATTGTAAAGAAATAATAATTAGAGAATTGATCTGTATAGATATTATGAATGTTATAAGTGACAGTTATAGAACCATCATCATTGATTGTATAAGAATTAAATGTTGGATCGTATGCATCAATTGTTTCTTTTCCAAATGAATAAGAAGAACATTCATCTAGATCACTAAGAATAGTAGATGCGTTTTCTTGAAAAAATGTAGTAATCGTATCGGAATAGATAGAAGAAGGTAAGGAAGGAATATCAATTGTTTGAGTGGTATTGTTTATATGATACCCTTTCTTTTCCAATTCTTCTTCATTGAAGCTAGCAGTGATCGTTGCTTGAGATAATGAGTCTAAAGTATATGAATATGAAATATCTAAATCGTTATATTTAGAATTAGAAATAGATAACGTAGGAATACCATCATCTAGATTCCATTCTGTTTGGATATCTTCAAAGACATCAATTTCTTCAACTTGTTTTAAACCAGTTACTGTATATGTCTTTGAAATATCTTTGAGATTATATTTTGATTTACTAGCAGCTTCATGATCATACTTACATGCATATGTAATGACCATACCATTTGATAAATTCTCGCTTTGAGAGAAAGAACAATCTATTGATTTAATAAGCGTTCCTAAAGAAGAAGTATCTTGTTTATTTCTTTGCTTGTTACGATAATCTTCTTTTAGTTGTTTTAATGCTTCTTTTTCAGGCTCGAAAGAAGAAGATATCGTTCCACTTCCGTTTGTACCTGTGAATGATATCTGTGTATTGGATAGTAGAGAAATATCTTTTCCAAATAGATTGATATAAATAGCCCTACCAATTAGTGTGATAGTAAGAAGGATTCCTAAGAAGATACCGATCTTTGCGACAAATGGAAAAATGATCCCAATTGGATCTTTGTCTTTATAATGATCTTGTGAATCAATTACAGGAAGTTCTACTGTATCATCAAGATCGATGTTCCTTCTCTTAT